>CAIXAA010000769.1 GCA_903917305.1 uncultured Myxococcales bacterium
CCGGACAGGCTGCGCAGCGTCGCCACCGCCGCGCGCGCCAGACCCGGACCGCGGTTGCGCACTTCGACCCGCAATTCCGCGACTTCGCCCGGTTGCAGCACGCCGTCGCCCTTGGCCGCCTTCTGGCCCTGATCGTCGAGCGCCGCGCGAAACGCGAAGTCCGGCGCATCCTTGCCGTGAATCGTGACGACCACGCGGTCCGACTGCGGCAGCACCGCGCCATCCTGTGCCGCCACGATGGTCACCGGCACCTGCAAGTCCCCGTGCCGCAAGGAGACGCGCACGCGGATGTTCACGGTCCGGCTCGCGCCCGGCTCGAGGTAGCCGACCAGCTGCTCATGGTCATCCAGCGACGGATCGTCGCACTGCGTCAGCACATGCAGGCGATGCAACGGCTTTTTGCCGGTGTTGGTCAGCGTGACCGCCATGCGCAGCACCTCGCCGGCATCGACGTCCGCATCCTCGGCGCTGCCGGCGATCTGCACGCGCAGCTGCGGCTGCGCCACGCGCTCCCCGGCGCGCCAATCGATGCCCTGCTTGCGCAGATGTTGCACCAATTCAACGTCATCCGCGTGGGCCATCTCCGCCAGATCCGCCTGCGCACCCGCCAGCGTCACGTTGGCGCGCACGTGCCCGCTGCGGCGCAGCAAGGTCGCCGCCCTCTCGCGCGGCTCGCGCTCCATCGCCTCCGCCGGCCCCTCCGCGGCGAGCTGGGCGCTGTCCGCCTGCCGCGCTTCCGGCAGCAGAATCCGCAGGCTCATCGGGGGCTTGGGCGGCGGGCGCGCGGCCATCCGTGCCCGGGTCTTCTCCAGCGCGCGGCTGTAGCGCGGCCCGCTGAACAGCCGCACCTGCTCGCGCGTGGCGGACACGAACTGCAGCCCGATGTCCGGTGTGATGCCGATGCCGTGGATGGAAATATCGCCAGGAACCAGGTACTTGGCCACCGTCAGCTTCAGCGCGCCTTCGCCGATCTCGTACGGCACCTGCACGCTGCCTTTGCCAAAGCTCTGTTCCCCCAGCACGATCGCGCGGTTGGAGTACTTGAGCGCGCCCGCCACCACCTCCGACGCGCTCGCCGAATGGCCGTTGATCAGCACCGCCAAGGGCATCTTCGTCAGGGGACCGACGCCGGTGACCAGCCGCTCGTCGCGCTGGCGCTGGCCGCCCGTCACCGTCGTGACCGCCGGCCCCGAGGCGATGAAGAGGTCGCACATACGCACGGCCTCATCGAGCAAACCGCCTGGATTGTCTCGTAGATCCAGCACGAGGCCATTCTGCGCGCCGCTGCGCAGCATCGCCTGTACCGCGTCGGCCAGTTCGTCGGCCGTACCGCGCTGAAAGCCCTTCACTTTCGCGTAGGCGATGCCGTTCTCCAGCACCTTCCACTCCACGCTCTGCAGGTGGATCACGGCGCGCACCACCACGACATCCTGAGGCTTGGCCCAGCCTTGCCGCTTGACCGCGAGCTTGGCCGTCGTGCCGACCTCGCCGCGCAGCCGATCGACCGCGTCGTCCACGGTCATGTTGACCGTATCTTCGCCGTCGATCTGATGAATCTCGTCGCCCGCCAGCAGGCCCGCGCGCTGCGCCGGCGAACCGTCGATCACGCTCTGGATGGCCAGCAGCCCATCGCTGGCCAGGATCACGATGCCCAGGCCGCCGAAGTTGCCGCCGGTGTTGGTCTGCATGTCGCGCCACGCGTCCGGATCCAGCATGTGCGAGTAAGGATCCAGGGTTGCCAGCATGCCGTTGACCGCCACGTACTCGACCTGGCTGGCCGGCACGTCCGGCGGCAGTTGATCGGCGACAAAGCGAATCACTTGCAGAAGCGTCCAGTTGAGGCGGTAGAGGTCGGTCACCGGCGCCAGCGGCACCGCCATGTCGGCATCGCCGATGCGCACCCGCAAGGTGGCGGGGTGCTGCGCGTCCGGCTTGGGCGTGTCGACCAGCATCTCCGGCACGAGGTGCGCGACGGCTTGCAGCGCCTCCTCCAGCATGGCCGCCGGCGCGATCTTCTCCGGATCGACATAGTGATCGCGGATGTGGGCGATGGCGCGCGAGGCGATGTGCAGGCCGCGCAGATCCGCCAGGGTGCGCGCGCGATCCGGACCGTCGGCCAGGCTGGTGCGGTCCGAGAGCCGCGGCGCCAGACCCTGCCCCGGCCCACCCATGTGCGCCGTCGCGTGGACGTTCGGCAGCGCCGACGCGACCTTCGACCGCAGCGCGAGGCGCCACGCGCACGAGACCGCGACAAGGGCGGCCACCAGCGCGACAGCGAGCCGGGATCGCGACACGACGGCGATTTGCCAGCCACGCAGCATACGGTTCAGAAGACTTCCAATGGGTTGACGACCAAGCGGCGCTCCAGCTCCGGCGAGAAGGCCAGGGAAATCGCCCGCACGATGAGGTAGGGTATACTCTTCCGCGGCGCCCGGCGAGAACGGACGCTGGGCCTGACGGTGTGGACGATGGTTCGGATTCGCTGTGGAGCGCTGCTGTTCGCGATCCTCGGCATGTTGCCGCGGGGGCTGCTGGCCCAGCCCGCGCCCGCGCCGCTGCCCATCGGGGAGCAGATCGGCGCGTGCCTGGCGCGCGAGGATCCCGCCTGCGCCGAGCCGCTGATCGCCACCTTGCAGAAGGAGGCGCCGGGCTCGACCAGTGCGGAATACAGCCATGGAATCGAGGAGTTTCTGTCTGGCCGCCTCGCGACGGCGCACACCTCGCTGCAGCGCGTGGCCGGCTCGCCGCTGGCGCCGGCGGCCGTGCGCGAGCGGGCGCAGAGCTACCTGGATCTGGTGGATTCGACGGCAGAAGTCCACGCCGGCGCGCAGGCGCACAAGCTCGCGGGCGGCCGGGCGGTGGTGTACCTGCGACCCGGTCAGGACGAAGTGCTGCTGCCCAACCTGGAGCGCGTGGTCGGCAAGGCCATCCCCAAGCTCGAAGCCGCTTTCGGTCGCGTGCCAGGGCCGCCGATTGCCATCTACGTCTACCCGCGCGTCGCGGATCTCGGGCGCGTCAGCGGCCTGACCGTCGAGCAAATCCGCACTTCCGGCACGATCGCGCTGTGCAAGTACAACCGCGTCATGATCACGAGCCCCGCCGACCTCGTCTTTGGCTACGACTGGGCGGACACGGTGGCGCACGAGCTGGTGCACTGGTTCATCATCAAGCACGGCGGCCCGGAAGTGCCCGTGTGGCTTCATGAAGGTCTGGCGCGCTCCTTCGAGGGCGCGTGGCGCGACGGCGAGCCGCTGGCGCTGGACCGCGAGGAGCGCGCCGCGCTGCTCGCCGCGAGAAAGAAAGGCAAGTTCATCACTTTGGCGCGCATGAGCCCGAGCATGGCCCTGCTGCCGAGCCAGGAGGACACGCAACTGGCGTTCGCGGAGGTACACCACGCGGCCGGCTGGCTGCTGCGCCACGCGGCGCGCGAAGGCGATGGCACGGCGGTGGCGGCGGCGGGTCAGGCGGGGCGGCTGATCGGCTATTTCGGCGCCGGCATGGGCGAAGCCGACGCGCTGCAGCGATTTGCGCAGGTGACGCCGGCGACGTTCGCGGCTTCCTGGCGGCGCGACCTGCAGAAGGCGGACCTCAAGCCGGTGGAGCACGCCGGCAACGAGCCCGTGCGCGCGCGGCCGGAGCGGCTGCTGTTTCGCGGTGCGGGTCCGGGCGCGGCAGGCACGCACGACCTGAGTACGGAAGCACGTCGTTTCGCGGAGTTGGGCGATCGGCTGGCGGTCTTGAAGCGCCCGCTGGCGGCGGCCATCGAGTACCGCAAGGCCATCGCGGCGGGCGGCGCGGAGGGCCCGCTGCTGGTGGCGCGCCTGGGCCGCGTGCTGCTCGACCTGGGCAAAACCACGGAAGCATTGGAGTATTTGGAGCCGGCGATCCAGACGCACCCGGATCACGCGCCGCTGCACATCCTGGTGGGTCGGGCGCGGGTGCTGCTGGGCCAGTACCGCGAGGCGCTCGACGCGCTGGATGCCGCGGCGCTGATCAACCCGTATGACCCGGAGTTGCACGCTTTTGCCAGCCAGGCCTATGCCGCGCTCGGGCAGCCGGGCGACGCAGCGGCGGCCAAGGCGCGCGAGCAGCTCGTCGCTGGGCCGACACCGTAGAACTTTGCAGAATTACTTCTCGATCTGGTCGCGCAGCGCCGCCATGTCCACGCCATCGACGCGGCGGCGCGCCTCGACGTAGAGCAGCACCGTGGCGGTGAGCGGCAACGGCAGCAGGGCGAGCGTGATCAGCTCCTCGGTCAGGCTGCCGAAAAAGCGCGCCGGCACGAAGGCGAGGCCGGCGAGCACGTGCGCCGCCGCGTTCAGGACCGCCAGGATCACGAAAACGAGCGCGATGCGCACCCAATCGGTCAGCACCAGCTCGATGCTGCGCTTCAAGGCCGCCACGCCGGATTTGCCTTCGCAGAGCACGACCGGCGCGACAAAAGCGAAGAGACAGCCGGCGACGATGCCGGGCAGCACGAAGAGCACGAGGCCGACCGCCGTGATCAGCGCCGCCGGGATGATCGCGGTCAGCAACGGGACCAGGCGCCGCAGCACGACGCTCCAGGATCGCTGCCAATCACCTGGCGTCCCCGTCACCAGGTCGGCGAGGTGGACGGTGAGGGCGGCGCGCGTGAGCGGCATGGCCAGTCCCTGGATGATCAGCGCGGACGCGAACGAGACGACAAGGCTGCACAGCGCAAAGAGAAAGCCGCCCGGCCCCAGGCGCGCCGCCAGCCCGAGCGCGCCGTGCAGAACGGCCTTGAACAGCGCGGCCGGCAGCAGCAGCACGGCGCACGTGATGAGGATCGCTTGCCAATTCGCAAGGTACAGATCCCAGGCGCGGCGCAGCAGATCCTCGACGCTCGCGGTCGTGACGTCGGCGGCGCCGGCCTTGACCTGCTCCTGCCAGGTCGAGGACGGCTTGCGGTCGCGGGCGTGCCAGGCGCGTTCGCCCAGGATTTCATCCGGCATCTTCGATGGTTGGCGCGGCACGACGATGGCTGGCGCCACCGGCTTGGGCAGCGAAGGCGGCGGTGCCTGCTGCGGCCAGTCGTCGGCGAGCAGGTCCACGCTCGACGCCGGCTGCCACGCGCCGCCATCGGGCGGATAGACGAGATCTTCCGGCTTGAGCTCCCCGCCTTGCGCCATCATGCGCAGTTGATGCACGTCGACCGGAACCGCCTGCCCCTGGCGGTGGATGTACCAACCCATGTTCACCTCTTCCTGACGCCAAGCGTGGCGCTGCGGCGCCCCAGGGTCAAGTCGCAGACTTGCCAGCAAGCCCCCGCTCCGCATAGCCTTGGCAGCCATGAACAGCCTCTTGCTCGCCTCCTCGCCCTTCCTGTCGCTCTTCGCCCAAGTCGAGATGGACCCGCTCTCTGCCGCGATCGGCTCGCGCGGCATGGTGTTGATGGTCCTGATC
>CAIXAA010000770.1 GCA_903917305.1 uncultured Myxococcales bacterium
CGTGAACAAGTGGTACCTCAACCGCGGCGAGTTGAAGCCGCCAGAGGCCGCCTGCCGCAGCGCCTTCTACAAGGATGCGGATCCGTTCGACGCCAACGGCGACGGCATCTTCAACATGCTCGATTACACCAAGGAAGGCCTGCCGCCGGACACCATCAAGACCGACGCGGACTTCAAGGCGTGGGCGTTCTCCGCGGACGGCCGCAAGGTGCCCAAGACGCCGTGCGACTCGCACGTCTCGGACCTGAACAAGAACAACATGATCGACCCCGAGGATCTCATCCTCAGCGCGTACTACTCGGACGGCAAGGACGACGACGGCGACGGCTACCAGGACAACATCTCCGGCTGGGACTTCTTCCGCAACGACAACGACCCGAAGGACGACACGCGTTACGGCCACGGCAGCGGCGAAGCCCGTGATTCTTCTGCGGAAGGCAACAACGGCCGCGGTGGCGTGGGCATCTGCCCGGAGTGCACCGTGATGATGGTGCGCGCCGGCGACAGCTTCCTCGCGGACGCGGACGACTTCTCCGCGGCGGTCATCTTCGCCACCGACAGCGGCGCCTCGGTCATCCAGGAGGCGCTCGGCGCCATGAGCCGCGGCAAGTACGCGGACGACGCCATCAACTACGCCTACAACAACAATGTCGTGGTCATCGCGTCGGCGGCCGACGAGCTGAGCTTCCACCACAACATGCCGGCGACGACCGACCACACGGTCTACGTCCACGCCATCGTGTATGACGGCGCGTCGCCCAAGACCTCGACGACCTTCTTGAACTTCAACAATTGCACGAACTTTGGTGGGCAGTTGCTGCTCAGCTCGCCCGGCACCGGCTGCTCCTCGGAGGCGACGGGCGTCACGTCCGGCCACGCTGGCATGATCAAGTCCGCTGGATTGCAGGCGAAGGTCGATCCGCCGCTGTCCGCGGAGGAAGTGCGCGGCATCCTGATCAACACGGTCGATGACATCGATGTGCCCGAGTCCAAGACGGATTCGACGAAGTTCCCCAGCGGCCCCGGCTGGGACCTGCACTTCGGCTACGGCCGCAACAACGTCTACCAGTCGGTCAAGATGGTGTTCGACGGCCTGATTCCGCCGGAAGCCGACATCCTGACGCCGAGCTGGTTCGACCCGATCGAGGTCACCCAGACGCCGACGATCAAGGTGACTGGCCGCGTCGGCTTCCGCGCCGACGGCAAGGCCGCGCGCTACGCGAGCTACCACTACGTGCTCGAGTGGGCCAAGGGCATCCACCCGGAGAGCGGCTGGACGACGATCAAGGAGACCGACACGCCCGGCGTGACCGGCGAGCTCGGCGAGTTCGATGCCGCGACCGCCGCGAAGTCCTTCGACTTCGACGCGCCGCTCGTCGACCACGACCAGTACACGGCGACGCTGCGCCTGCGCGTGACGGCCAAGACCAAGGACGGCAAGGACGTCAGCAACGAATTCCGCAAGACGATTGGCCTTTACAAGGACGCCGACCTGCTGCCGGGCTTCCCCAAGCACGTCAAGACGAGCGTCGAGTCGAGCCCCAAGATGTTCGACCTCAACGGCGACGGCAAGGACGAGGACATCCAGCCGACCACCGACGGCGCAGTCCATGCCTGGCAGGGCGACGGCACCGAGCTCGCCGGCTGGCCGGTCTACGCCCCGATCCGCCCGGAGCTGTCGGTGCCCGGTCCCGGCAACGTCAGCAAGTCGTGCGCCTACCGCACCGACAAGACCGGCTGCCGCGTCTTCAATGGCACCTTGAAGCCGGAATACCGCGAGCTCATCCTCGGCACGCCGGCCATCGGCGACCTGGACGGCGACGGCAAGGTCGAAGTGGTCCTCACGACCTACGACGGCAACGTGCTGGTGTTCAAGAACGACGGCACGCCGTTCCCCGGCTTCCCGGTGCACGTCGACCGCGAGCGCAGCAAGGCCGCGAACCCGGATTTCTTGTGGGATGACGGCATCTTCTCGGCGGCGGTCCTGGCCGACCTCGACAAGGACGGCAAGCTCGAGATCATCATCACGGCCATGGACCAGCAGGTCTACGTCTGGCGCTTCGACGGCAAGATGCAGCCTGGCTTCCCGGTGGTCATCAGCGACCCGGCCATGAAGGGCGCGGACGGCAAGCCGACGATGGGCGATCGCATCATCACCACGGCGGCAGTCGGCGACGTCAATGGCGACGGCCTTTTGGACATCGCCACCGGCACCAACGAAGCCTTCGGCGCTTCGTCGGCCAAGAACGAGGCGCGCGGCTACGTCATTCACGGCGACGGCAACCTGCACGCCGGCGGCCCGTACCTGCCTGGCTTCCCCGTCACGACGCTGGGCTTGATGGCCTACGTGCTGCCGACCGTCGGCTCGGGCGTGCCCGGCAACCCGGCGATGGTCGACATCGACTACGACGGCAAGCTCGAGGTCAACTTCGACACCATCGGCTCCTCCGGCACCTTCTTCACCTGGGAAGGCAAGCCGTTCTGCCGCACGATCGTCGGCACGACCAAGAAGAAATGCACCTTTGACAACCAGACCTTCGGGCCGAAGTCCAACAGCACCGACTCGCCCGCGTACATCCTCATCTCCGACGCTTCGCTCGGCAAGATCGACCCGGGCGGCGGTGTGGACTTCGTCAAGGCAACCGCGGGCTTCAACTTTGCGCTGACGTTCGCCTCGGGCGGCACGCGCGCCAACTTCGACCACAGCTTGGGCGCCTGGGACACGCAAACCGGCAAGTTCCTGGAGGGTTGGCCGCGCGTCATGGACGACTGGCAGTTCTTCTCCAACCCGGCGATCGTCGACATCGACGGCGACCACAACCCGGAGGTCATCGCGGGTTCGGCGGGCTACCTGCTGCACGCGTGGAACTACCTCGGCGTCGAGCCCAAGGGCTTCCCGAAGTACACGGACGGCTGGATCCTGACCTCGCCGGCGGTCGGTGACATGGACGGCGACGGCTACTTCGATGTCGCGGCCGGCACGCGCGATGGCTGGGTGTTCGCCTGGAAGACCAAGGGCCCGACAAAAAACGCCATCTCCGAGTGGCAGTTCCACGGGCACGACTTGCACAACACCGGCAACTACCACATGCCGATCAATCCGTACGCCAAGACGGCGCCGGCCGTGGACGCGGGTTCCACGGATGCGGGCGTCGACGCGGTGACGACGGTCGATGCCAAGGCGGACGCGATCAGCGTGCCGTCGAGCCCGAAGACGGCATCGAGCGGTTGCACGTCGGCGCGCACGACGGGCGGCGCGGGAAGCCTTCTCGCGCTCGCGTTGTTGCTGGGAATGGCGATTGTCGTGCGGCGCAGGCCGGTGTAGGCGCCAACGGCGGCGCAGCAAGCAGAGGGCAGCATGATCCAGGATCCCGTTCACCAGTGTTACAAGTGCCAGGAAGAGCTGGTCTTCGAGACCAAGATCGGGCGCCTCGACACCTGCCCCAACTGCGCTGCCTACCTGCACTCCTGCCGCAACTGCCGGTTCTGGAACCCGTCGGCGCACAACCAGTGCGACGAGAACCAGGGCGAGTTCATCCGCGACCGGGAAGCCTCGAACTTCTGTGGCTTCTTCCAGTTCCGCATCGTCGGCGAGGACAACTCCGCGGAGCGCAACGCCGCCAAGAGCAAGCTCGAGGCGCTGTTCGGCAAGGCTCCGGACAAGCCCGGGCTGCCGGCGGCGGCGCAGTCACCGGAGGACGCGGCGCGGGCGCGGCTTGAGGCGCTGTTCAAAAAGTGACTGGCGGGTGGGCGCGAAGCGACCGGGACCTGCCAGTCACCCTGAGCAAGCCGCGCGAAGCGGCGGCGAGTCGAAGGGTCTTCCCCTCTTGACAATCGCTCGAGCGCAAGGCAATCTTCCGGCCCTCCGCGCAGCCCAACCGGCCGCGCTGGAGGACTTCCGGTCCGTCCGGGGTCGAGCATCGGCCGTTCGGGTCGAGAATCGGGGTGTAGCGCAGCCTGGTAGCGCACTTGCTTCGGGAGCAAGGAGTCGCTGGTTCAAATCCAGTCACCCCGACCAAACAAGGCGCCCACCCTCTTCGCGGGTGCGGCGCCTTGGTCGTTTTTGCCCCGCGTATTGCCACTGACAGGTCGCGATGTCCGCCGCTGATGCCCACCTGACGCCGAAGATCCTGCATGAAGACGCGGATCTGATCGCGATCGACAAGCCGGCCGGGCTGCTGAGCCATGGCGCCGCCGACGTGCCCTCCGCGCTGGCCTGGTTGCAGCAGCGCGAGCTGGCGGCCGGGCGCGATCCGGAGCGCGTCCACCTCGTGCACCGCCTCGACAAAGAGACCAGCGGCGTGCTGCTGCTGGCGTTCTCCGCGGAAATGGCCAATGAGCTCGGGGCGTTGTTTCGCGATCGCAAGGTGCTCAAGTTCTACCTCGCGCTCACGTCGCCGGTGCCGCCGCTGCGCTGGCTGCGCGTCGAGCACCGCCTGCGGCCCAGGCGCATCGGCGGCGGCGAGTTCATGGACGTCGTGGGCGAGGGCGGCCTCGAGGCCAGCTCCGAGATCGAGGTGCTGTCGCGCGGCCGGCGCTTCGCCCTGGTGCGCGTCATTCCGGAGCAGGGTCGCAAGCACCAGGTGCGTGTGGCGCTGGCGGCGACCGGGGCGCCCATCTGCGGCGACTTCCTCTACGGCGGCCCTCTCGTCGCGCGCCTCGCCAAGCGCATCATGCTGCACGCGCGCGCGCTCGAGTTCGCGCATCCGCGCACGGGCCAGCACATGGCCTTGCGCGCGCCGCTGCCGGCGGACTTCCGCGCGATGATCGCCGAGGACAGCGGCAATGTGCCGGTCGACCTCGACCGTCGGCACCGCACGGCGCCGGCAGGCCGCGATCGGGCGCGCGATCCGGACGCGCCGGGCCACCGCGCGACGGCGGCGCGGGCAGGGACGGTCAAGGTCCCGCGCAGCGCGCCCAAGCCCGGGCAGCGCCGCTAGCGGTCACGTCGGCTTGTACAGACCGGCCTCATCGGCGCCCATCAGCCCTGCCGCGTACAACTTCGGATCCACCTTGGACAACGTCGCGATCATCGCCGGCGTCAGCAGCGCATGGTGGTGGATCGTGTCCAGCCTCTCGGCAATCGCGTCCAGCCCCGCGTCGCGCGACATCCAGTCGATGCGGTCATACTGGCGCAGGTCGATCGGCACCGAATACTCGCGCAAAGCCTTGTCGCCATTGAGGTTGTAGTACAGGTCGAAGTACGACATCACCAACTCGCGCAGGTTGCGGTACACGGGCTCGCGAAAGCGCAGCACCGTCGTGTTCGACTTCGCCACCGCGCCGAAGCAGCCGCCACGCTTGAAGATCGTCAGGATGTGGTCATCGTCGTTCTCGGCGCGCATGTCGACGATCAGCGGCGCCTCGCCCTGCGCCCGCAGCGCCGCCGCCGCCAGCAGCGCACCGTCGAAGCAA
>CAIXAA010000771.1 GCA_903917305.1 uncultured Myxococcales bacterium
GCCCTGCTCGCGAGCGGCGCCATCCAGGGCGGCATGATCGCCAAGCTCGAAGAGGTCGCCGCCATCTTGAAGCTCGGCGCCCAGGCCGTGTGGATCGTCGGCTACAAGGACGAAGGCGCGATTGCCCAAGCCCTGTGCGGTGGTACGGGCCTGCGCACCGTGGTGCGCGCGGGCTGACGGGCGCAGCGTTGCTTCACGCAGCGGAACGGTGTAGGAGTGCCGCGGCGCCGCTCGCGCCGTCGTCCGGGGATTGTCCATGCCGCTGCGACGCATTCTTCCCCTCTGCTGCTTCGCGCTCTTGTGCGCCGCGCCGGCCTATGCCGAGAACGTCGACGGCAAGCTCGGCGTCGGCTTCGAGGAGACGCTGACCGGCACGGCCCAGCGGCAGATCGGCGTCCTGCGCGACGACACCGGTCAGGCCTCCGCCGCGCCCGTCCCGGACGTCCGGCCCGCCGGCCTCGCGCTGCGCTACTACCTCGGCAACGTCGGCATCGAGGCCATCGCCGGTTTCGGCTGGCACATGCCGGACACCAAAGCCATGGAGTCCAACGGCTTTGTCAGCCTCGGCCTGCTCTACAACGTCTTTCGCGCACCGTCCGTCAACCTGGCGCTCGGCGCCCGCGTGCTGACCGGCTGGGCCAAGCTCGACACCGCCAGCGGCAACGCCGAAGCCATGCGTGTCGGGGTCACGGCGGAGATCCCCTTGCGCGTCGAATACTTTTTCACACCCGCCTTTGCCATCGCCGGCGCCGTCGGTCCCGTGCTGTCGTTCAACCGCGGCCGCACCAACCCGCTGACCGGCGGCACGCACTCTTTCGACGTCGCCCTGGCACGCGGCGACTTCTCGGGCGGCATCGGCTTCTCCTACTACTTCTTCTGACACGGCCGTTTGGGCCCGCGAGGTATCTCATGTTGCGAATCGCGCTGTTGCCGGGCGACGGCATCGGCCCCGAGGTGATCGCTTCGGCCCTCACGGTGCTCGAGCGGGCGGGTCAGGTGTTCGGCTTCCAGATCTCCACGCGCTGGTTCGACAACAGCGCCGAGCGCTACCTGAAGACCGGCGAGACGCTCCCGGACGCGGATTTTCGAGCGCTGCGCGACGACTTCGACGCCATCCTGCTCGGCGCGTTCGGCGATCCGCGCGTGCCGTCCAACATCCACGCCAAGGAGATCCTGCTGGGACTGCGCCAGCGCCTTGATTTGTATGTGAATTTGCGCCCGGTCAAGCTGGTCGACGCGCGCCTGTGCCCGCTCAAGGACGTGGGTCCGGGCGACCTGGACATGGCGATCGTGCGCGAGAACACCGAGAGCATCTACGTCGGCATCGGCGGCAGCTTCAAGCCGGACACCGACGACGAAGTGGCGCAGAACACCATGCTCACGACGCGCAAAGGCGCGGATCGTCTGCTGAAATTCGCCTTCGAGCTCGCCGGCCAGCGCCGCGGCAGGCTGGTGCTGTGCGACAAGGCCAACGCCATCGAGTCGGCGCACGGGCTGTGGCGCAAGGCCTTGAAAGCCATGGCTCCGCAGTATCCGAACGTCAAGGCGACCACGCTCTACGCCGACGTCGCGGCAATGCGCATGGTGACGCACCCGCAGGAGTTCGACGTCGTGGTCGGCGACAACATGATCGGCGATATCCTCAGTGATCTCGCGGCAGCGCTGGTGGGCGGCCTGGGTCTGGCGCCGTCGTCGTCGACGCATCCGGGGCGCGTGGCAATGTACGAGCCGGTGCACGGCTCGGCGCCGGACATCGTCGGCACGGGGAAGGCCAATCCTCTCGCGGCGATCCTGAGTGCGGCCATGCTGCTGCGCGACTTCGGCCAGCCGGCGGCGGCGGCGGCGATCGAGGCGGCGTGCGCGCAGAGCGTGGTCGACCGCGAAGTGACGCCGGATCTGGGCGGCACGCTGACGACCGCACAGGTGACGGCACGCATCGCCGGCGCGCTGTAGCCAAGCTCGGACCGGCCCACGGTGACAACCCCGGCGAGCGTGCTACATTCACGGCCCCGACAGCGCCCGGACGCGCGCCGCGAATGAGTCCACGATGACCTACGCCGCCAGCCAAGCCGCCACCCGCCCCAGCAGCGAGCCAGGAGCAACCGTCCGTTTTGGCGGGCGAATCCTGTTCCTCTACGACGATCCCGACCTCGTGCGGCGCCAGATCGCCGGCGAGGACATCGGCTGGGATCCCGAGCGCAAGCGCGTCGACAACATCTCCACCGACGAGATCACGCCCGGCTGGGTGTGCTTCTACTTCGATGAAACGCTTGGCGAATACAGCCTGGTCGGCCTGCGCGGCGGCGCCATCGAGCGCGGCGGCATCCGCGGCGGCGGCTTCGAGGTCATCGTCAGCGGCAAGTCCAAGGGCTGCGGCTCGTCGCGCGAGACTGCGCCCTATTCGGAGCAGGCCGCCGGCATCCGCCTCGTCATCGCCGACAACATCGAGAAGATCTACGGCCAGAACAGCCAGAACATCGGCCTGCTCACCTCGACGGATTTCGGCCTGATTCCGAGGATCTTGCGCGGCGAAGCCATTCCGCTCGAGGAGTTCACGCAGGGCCTGGACCCGGTCGCGGCGGACATCGTGCGGATGGGTGGCCTGTTCCCCTACAACCGCGCGCGGTTGGCGGGGCAGGTGCGGCCGCCGGAGCTCAAGACGCTGGATCGGGCGATGACGCTGGTCGAGAAGATCATCGCGCGGCGCACGATTGTCGACGCGGCAACCGGGGAAGTCGGCGCGCGCGCCGTGCGGCCCGGCGATGCGGTCTTTGTCCGCACGGACGTTCGCTTTTCGCACGACTACACGACGGCGATGGCGCAAGCGGCGTTCAAGTCGGCGCTGGGCACCGATGCGCACGTCAATGATCCCGCGAGCGTCTACGCATTTCGCGATCACCTGACGTTCCTGTCGCGCGTCATGTCGCAGAAGCACAAGGACATGGGCCTGGACAAGCAGGCCGGCTTGCTGCCTGAAATTCAACGCGAATTCTGCAACGCCCAGGGCATCCGCCTGTACGACGAGTCCAAGGACGGCTCCGGCAGCGAAGCCATCTGCCACAACGCCGTCCTGGAGGACATCGCGCTGCCCGGCGACGTCGTGGTCGGCACGGACAGCCACACGTGCACCGCCGGCGCGCTGGGCACGTTCGCGTTCGGCGTCGGCTCGACCGACATGGCCAACACTTGGTACACCAAGGACATTCGCGTCTCCGTCCCGGAGACCGTGCGCTTCTGGGTCACCGGCAAGCCCAAGAGCGGCGTGGTCGCCAAGGACCTGATCCTGCGCATCATGGCGACGCCGTTCATCAAGGACGGCAAGGCCATCGGCAAGGTGCTGGAGTTCGCGGGGCCCGGCGTCGTCGCGCTGTCGATGGACGAACGCGCCACGCTGACCAACATGGCCGTGGAAGCCGGCGCAACGACTGGCATCATCGCGGCGGATGACGTCGTGCTGGACTACCTGCGGCGCATGCGCCCGGGCATCGACCTGTCGGGCATCGAGCTGCTGCGCTCCGACGAAGGCGCCAAGTACCTGGCCAGCTTCGACATCGACCTGGACGACCTCGAGCTGATGGTCGCGACGCCGGGCGATCCGCGCAATGGCATTGCGCTCAAGGATCTGGCGGAACCGGTCAAGGTCGACGTCGCCTACGGCGGCTCCTGCACGGGCGGCAAGATGGCCGACATGGACATGTACGCCAGCGTCCTGCGCACCGCGCGCGACAAGGGCCTGCGCGTCCATGACGGCGTGGAGCTGTTCATCCAGTTCGGCAGCCAGAAGATCAAGCAATACGCGATCTCGCGCGGCTATCCGGAGCTGTTCGCGGCTGTCGGCGCGCAGGTCATCGACCCGAGCTGCGGCGCCTGCATCAACGCCGGCCCGGGTGTGTCGACGCGGCCCGATCAAGTCACGATCTCCGCGATCAACCGGAACTTTCCCGGGCGCAGCGGCCCTGGTAAAGTCTACCTCGCCAGCCCTCTCGTGGTGGCGGCGTCGGCCATCCTCGGCCGCATCGCTTGCCCCGACGAACTCTAAGCCAGAGGCGGTTGCCGTGTGGAAGGCCTTCGCAGTCGCAGGGATAGTCGCGACGTCGGCGTGGGCCGCCGTGGCCGATGCCGAGGCTCCCGCGGCTGCAGTGCCAGCGCCGAAATCCGTCCAGGCTGCGGCGCCTTCCGCTGTCGATGCCGCCCTTGCGGCCCGCAAGGCTGGACGCTACGCGGAGGCGGCGGCCGGTCTGCAGACCTGGCTGGCCGGGCATCCCGGCGATGCGTGCGCCCTGCACGAGCTGGGCGTCCTCTATGCCATCCACGGACAACTGGCTGAGGCGGAAACGCAATTCGAGCTGGCCTTGAAGGCGGCGCCGGATCAGGTCGAGACGCAGCGCGCGCTGGCCGTGGTGCGCAAGGCACGGGACGCCGCAGCGCGGGCGGGAGCCCCGGCCAGCTTGGATGTCGCAGAAGTCGAAGGATCTGCGCTGTTTGCCGAGCATCGCTACAAGGAAGCCGCCGTCTGGTTTGCCGCAGCGCTCGAGCAAGGTCCGACGGCGGATCGCGCCTACCGCCTCGCGCTGGCGTGGCTGGGCGCCGGCGATGCGCTGGCAGCGCGCGGTTGCCTGGAGCGCGCCCTGCAGATCCAACCCGATCACCTGCCCTCGCGCAGCGCGTGGCCGACCGTGGTCAAGGCGCTGCGGCTCGAAGGAACTGGCGGAGTCGACGTCGCTTTTTCGCCGAATGGTCCCTCGCCGGTGCCGGCCATCGCCGACGCGCTCAACGATGGCCAGCTGGTGCTCGCCCGTCAGTTGGTGCAAGCGGCGCAGCAGGGCCCGTGGAAAGGTCTGGTCGTGACGCTGCTGGCGGCCGAAGTGGCGCTGCGCGAAGGCCAATACGTCAAGGCGATCGCCGGCTACAAGGAGGCGTTGGCGCTGCGGCCGGGCTATCCGCCGGCGCAGAAGGGTCTGGCGGACGTGGCGGTGCAGCAGGGCCGCTGGACGGATGCCCGCGATCTGGCGGGCTTGCCCAAGCCGGCTGCCGGCGACGATCTGCAGGCGCAGCTCAAGCGTTTCGTGCAGCGGCGGCGCGCCGAACTGGCCAACCAGCTGCGCATGGCGGTCGATCCCGGCATCAAGCCGCTGCCGTCACTGGCGGATCAGGTCGCGGAGCTCGTGCCGCCCCCGCCGCCGCCGCCCGTGGCGCCGCCGACCGTCGCCCCAGAGCCGCCGCCCGAGACGGCAGCGCCGAGCCGCGCCCACGCGACCAAGGCGCACGCGAAGCCCACGCGCGGCCACAAGAAGAAGTAGCCGATCCAGGATGTTCCGATGACCCAGCCCTCCACCGCTGTGCAGGCTTCGGGCCGCTTGCGCGCGGCGTTCCTGGCGCCGGACGTGGCGGGCACCGTGCGCTGGCTGCCGGACGCGGTGCTGACCTGGCAAGGCGGGCGCATCGTCGCGCTGGAACCGGCAGCGCGCGCCGAGACGCTGCCGCACGAGAATCTCCTGGTGCTGCCTGGGTTTGTCGACCTCCACTGCCACTGGCCGCAGAGCCATGTGCGCGGCGCCTTCTCCGGTCAGCTGCTGCCCTGGTTGCGCGACAGCATCTGGCCGGCAGAGGCGGCGTTCGCCGACGACGCCGTGGCAAGGGAGCGCGCCCACACGTTTTTCGTGGAAGCCATCGCCGCCGGCACCTGCGCTGGCCTCCTGTTCGGACCGCCGTTCTTCTCCGCCAGCCGCATCTGCGCTGCGGTCGCGCCGCGCGGCTTCTTCGAAGGTCCAGCGTTGATGGAGGTGAATGCCCCCGCCGAGCTGGCTTGCCCATCCGAGCAAATCCTGCACGACATCGAGGGCTTGCCTGCAGAGGCGCGCCGCACCGTCGTGGTCTCGCCGCGTTTCGCGCCGTGCATGAGCCAGGCCGGTCTCGCCGCGGCCGGGCAGTTCGCGGCGCGCCTCGGGCTGGCCGTGCAGAGCCACCTGTCCGAGAACCAGGACGAAGTGGCCTGGGTGCGCGCGCTCTTTCCAAGTGCTCAGGACTACACGGATGTCTACGACCGCGCAGGCCTCTTGTCGCCACGCACGGTGATGGCGCACGGCATCCATCTGAGCGAGCGCGAGCTGGCCCGGCTGGCCCACAGCGGCACGGTCCTGGCCCATTGCCCGACCTCGAACGAAGCGCTGGGCAGCGGCCGCATGGATCTCGCCCGCGTGCGCGCGCACGGCGTGCGCTGGGTGCTCGCGACCGATGTCGGCGCGGGGCCGTTGCTCAGCCAGCTGGACGTGATGCGCGCTTGCCTGGAGGTGCACGCCCGCGCGCCGGTGGCACCGGTGACGGCGACCGAGACGTTGTGCCGGGCCACCGCGAGCCCAGGCGCCTTCCTGGCGGACCTGCAGCCGGAGCTGGCCGGCCTGGGCACGCTGGGTGTGGGCGCGCCAGCGCATCTGGTGCTTTTCCAGCAACCTCTGCCCGCGTTGGACGCCGAATCGGCCCTGCGCGGGCTGCTGGCCCAGCCGCGCGCGGCGCTGGAGACGTTGCCGCAGTCGGTGTACCTGTGGGGCGCGCTTCAGCATTCACCAGCTCGTCACACAACGCCAACACCCTGATCCAGCTACTCCTTTTTCCCGCATGACCGCCACCGAGCGGCCTCTCGCCCCTTGACGCACGCACCGCGGCCGTTGACACTCGCCGCGCCTCTGGACGCCTCACCGCGCCCGTTTCCTCCGGAGATCCCCGCCATGACCGAACGCAAGAAGGTCGTCCTCGCCTACTCGGGCGGCCTGGACACGTCCGTGATGCTGCACTGGCTGCGCTATGAGCAAGGCTACGACGTCGTGTGCCTGACCGCCGATGTCGGCCAAGGCGAAGAGCTGAGCGGCCTGCGCGAAAAAGCCATGAGCTCCGGCGCTTGCGGCAGCCACATCGTCGACTTGCGCGAGACCTTCGTGCGCGACTACGTGTTCCCGGCCGTGATGGCCAACGCCGTGTATGAAGGCTACTACCTGCTGGGCACCTCGCTCGCGCGGCCGCCGATCGCCAAGGCGATGGTCGAGTGCGCCATCCAGGAAGGCGCGTTCGCGATCTCGCACGGCTCGACGGGAAAGGGCAACGATCAAGTGCGCTTCGAGCTGGGCGCCTACGCCTTGAAGCCCGACATCCAGGTCATCGCGCCGTGGCGCACCTGGAAGTACAAGTCGCGCACCGACCTCATCGAGTACTGCCGCCAGCACGACATCCCGATCACGGCGACGGCGGAGAAGCCCTACTCGACCGACCGCAACCTGCTGCACATCAGCTTCGAGGGCGGAATCCTTGAGGATCCGTGGCGCGCTCCGCCGGCGGACATGTTCCGGCTGACCGTCGATCCGCGCCATGCGCCGGACGAGCCCGAGGAGGTCGAGATCGGCTTTGTCGACGGCATTCCGGTCAGCGTGAACGGCGAAGTCCTGGGTCCGGTCGCGCTGCTGGAGAAGTGCAACGCGCTGGGCGGCAAGCACGGCGTCGGCCGCGTCGACATCGTCGAGAACCGCTACGTCGGCATCAAGTCGCGCGGCGTGTACGAGACGCCCGGCGGCACGCTGCTCTACCACGCCCACCGCGCCGTCGAGTCGCTGGTCCTCGACCGCGAGGTCATGTCGATGCGCGACGGCCTGGTGCCGCAGTACACCCGCATGATCTACAACGGCTATTGGTTCAGCCCGGAGATGACGCACCTGACGTCCTTCATGCGCAGCATCCAGCAGGGCGTGAGCGGCGTGGCGCGCTTGCAGCTCTACAAGGGCGGCTGCAACGTGACGGGCCGCAAGGCGCGCAACTCCCTGTACAATCCCGAGTATTCGACCTTCGAGGCCGATCGCGTCTACA
This sequence comes from uncultured Myxococcales bacterium, assembly GCA_903917305.1. GTDB lineage: Bacteria > Myxococcota_A > UBA9042 > UBA9042 > UBA9042 > CAIXAA01. The sequence continues at coordinate 7,852 of CAIXAA010000771.1, forward strand.
ACCAGGCGGACGCCGACGGGTTCATCAAGCTCAATGCTTTGCGTTTGAAGCTGAGCACTTACCGCGACCAGGCGATGCTCGCCCACCCGACGCCCGCCGTGGCGGAGGAAGTGGCGGAGCTGCGCAAGTCGTACATCGAGTAGGCACCGCGCCGAGCGGGGGGTGTTCGTGTACCGACGTCAGCAGCCGTCCTCCTTGAGCCGAAAAGAGGCCGTCATGAACGCCAAGATCAAGATCTTCGCGGGCTCCAGCCATCCGGAGCTCGCCCAATCCATCTGCGATTCCCTGGACATCCCGCTCGCCAAGAGCGAGACCGTGAAGTTCTCCAACGAGAACCTGATGGTCAAGATCCAGGAGAACGTTCGCGAATGCGACGTCTTCTACATCCAGACCTCGGCGCCGCCGGTGAACGAGAACATCATCGAGACGCTGATCGCGATCGATGCGCTCAAGCACTCGTCGGCGGCGCGCGTAACCGCGGTGTTGCCGTACTTCTTCTACGCGCGCTCCGACAAGAAGGATCGGCCGCGCATCAGCATCGCCGCGCGCCTCATGGCGGACCTGCTGCAGACGTCGGGCGCCGACCGCGTGCTGACGATGGACCTGCACTCGCCGCAAATCCAGGGATTCTTTCACGTTCCCGTGGATCAGCTGGTCGGCGCGCCGATCCTGTGCGCGCACCTGATGCAGCGTGACCTGACCGACCACGTGCTGGTGGCGGGCGATGTCGGCGAGGCGAAGGAGCTGGGGCGTTTCGCGAACTTGCTGCACCTGCCGGTGGCCGTCGTCGACAAGCGGCGCTATGCCGACGATGACGCGGCGGTGGCGACCAACCTCATCGGCGAAGTGCGCGGCAAGCATGCGATCATCGTCGACGACGAGATCGCCACGGGCGGCACGATCATCGAAGCCGCGCGTTTCCTCATGGAGCGCGGGGCTTTGTCGGTGCGCGTCGTCGCGACCCACGGCGTGCTGAGCGGTCCGGCCATCGACCGCATCAACCGTTCGGTCATCTCGAACGTCGTAGTGACCGACACGATCCCGCTGCGGGACAAGAGGTCGGACAAGATCGAGGTGTTGTCGGTCGCGCCGTTGCTGGCCAAGGCGATTCGCCGCATCCATGACGGCGACTCGGTCAGCGATCTGTTCTAGATCCGAGCGCTGTCGAAGATCTTGAAACTTCTTGAAGACCCGCCGCTGGTCGTGGCTCGCGCTTGACCGGTCCATGCTCCGGACCTAGCTTGGAAGCCATGAGGGCGTGGTCGTCCATTCGCGAAATCTTGCGCAGCGTGACAGCGCTCGTCATCGGCATCCTGCTTGCGGGATCGCTGATGTATGGGCTTGCGCGCCTCATTCGCACCGAAGGCGGAGCGACGCTGGGCAAGGTGGCGCAGCTGCACAAGGCGCCGGGCGCCTCCAAGCCGCAGAAGAGCAACCACGCCAAGGTCACGTTCATGCCGCGCGTGGCGAGCCTGCAGAAGCCCGAGCCCAAGCCGCAACTGCCCAAGCCTACAGAGATTCCCAGCGGCCAGGTGGTGGAGACGGCGCGGCCTTCGACGCAGGAGGTGCCGCTCAATGCGCGCTACCTCGGGCGCTACGACATGAAGGTCGATCGCGAGCAAAAGAGCATGGGGCACAAGAGCCCGGGGCGCGATCTCGGCAAGATGCACATCGAGAATCCTTCGCCGCTGGAGAGCCCGGAGTCGACGAGCAAGGACCCGACGCAGATTCCGCAGCAGCGACAGAAGCATGTGAAGAGCTCTTCCGGCGCGCCGGACCGGGCGGTGGAAGCGGCGCAGCCGACGGAGAACGCGGGTCCCGCGCCGCTGGCCAGGCCGGGGCATGAGGCGCCGCAAGGCTCCCTGCTGACGCAGAGCAAAAGCGATGGATTGTTGCTGCCTTCGACGTCGGCGGGCAATGTCGTGCACAACATCCAGGCGTTGTCGGGCAACCCGGGCAGCAACGACTACCTGCCGGATGTCGACAATGAGGGCGAGACGAACCTGCTGAATACGCGCGCGTTTCGCTATTGGGGCTTCTACCAGGACCTCAAGGAGCGCGTCGCGCGGGTCTGGGATCCCGTGCAGGTCATGCGCTCGCGCGACCCGACCGGCAACCGCTACGGCGTGCGCGACCGGCTCACGACGCTGCATGTCGTGCTGGACGGCGAGGGCGCGGTCAAGCGCATCGCGGTGGCCAAGCATTCCGGCTTGGAGTTCCTCGATGACGAGGCGCAGCGCGCCTTTACGGCCGCCGGTCCCTTCCCGAATCCGCCGGCCGGCCTGCGCAACCAGAACGGAGAGATCGACATCCAGTTCGGCTTCCTGCTCGAGTTGTCCTCGAATCGCTTCAAGTTCTTCCGGATGCCCCAATGATCGCCCGGCGCACGTGGAGGGCAGCGCTCGCCTGGCTGCTGCCGTTGTTGCTGCTGCTGCTGGTGGCGCCGGCGCAGGCGCTGGAGACCAGCGGACCGCTGAACCTGCGGATTGCGCTGCACGACGTCGACCGCGACCGGGAGGCGCCGCTGGAGCGCGTCACCCGCCAGGCGCTGCGCGAGATCGAGCAGGACCTGCACGCGACGCTGTCGGGCAACCTCAACATCGACTTCGTGGGCACGCCGGAGGCTTTTGCCGCGGTGATGAAGGAGCATCGCGTCACGGGCTTTCAAGAGGCGTGGATCTCCGGACTTGCGCTGCTCGACCAGGATCGCGTGATCGTGCAGGTGAACGGTCCGGGTGCGCTGCTGACCGGCGAGGTGGTGCGGCACGAACTGGCCCACGTCGCGCTGCACGCGCTGTCCGGCGACCGCTGGCTGCCGCGCTGGTACCACGAAGGCGTGGCGATGTACCTGGCGGGCGAGGCGACGTTCGAGCGGCTGCGCGAGGCGGCGGGCGCGGGGGCTTTCGGCGAGCTGGACAGCCTGAGCGCCCTGAACGAAGGATTCTCCGGCAGCCAGGTCGGCGTGCAGCGCGCCTATGCGACCGCGGCAGGCTTCGTGCGCTTCGCGGTGGGGCGCGCGGGCGATCGCCGGGCGCTGCTGCAGCTGCACCAGCGCATGCAGGGCGGCTTGGACTTTCCAGCAGCATTTACGGCGACTTTCGGGTTGCGCCCGGAGGCGCTCTACGAACTCTACGCGGCCTACGTCGGCAACCATGCGTCGCGCTGGACGCTGATGCTGACGGATTCGACGCTGTGGGCGCTGGTCTCGCTGCTGGCACTGCTGGCGATGGCGACGGCCTGGCGGCACCGGCCACGCTTCGAGGACGACGGTGAGCCGCTGGACCTCGAAGCGATCGCGGCGGCCGGTCAAGCGGCGATGGTGCGGCCGTGGCACCGACGCGATTTTCACTTGGATCCCCTGGCCTTCGAGAACAGCCCGGCGGAACCTGAGCCAGAGTTGATGCCGGATTCGGAGCCGCAGCAGAGGACGGCAGACGGCGATTGACAGGAAAAAACCGGGCCGCCTATAAGCGGGGCGCCGCGCACGCCGGGTCCCGGCCACGCTCGCCCTCGCCCGAATTCCTGTGGAGCCATGCCTCAAGCCGTCACCGCCTTTCGGCCGTTCCTGTTGCGGCGCGCGCATTTGCGTGTGCTGGTGGCGGCCGTCGATCTGGCGCAGGAGAGCCTCTGCGAGCCGGCGATCCGCGCCGCCGCGTCGCGGTTCTTCGGCAGGCGTTTCAAGGATGAACAGGCGCTGGAGTCCTACCTCGCGGAGCGCGACGCCCACAGCCAGTTCTTTCCGTGGCTGCTCTGGGATGCGGAGCTGCCCGGCGGCCCCCTCGGCGCCCGGCTGCGCAAGACGCGAACCACCGGGCCGGAACGCGAAGTGCTCGATGCCCTGCTGACGGCGCGCGCCGACGTGTTCCAGGTCACGGGTCTGGGCGCCAAGAGCACCGTGCTGGAGCGCGTGGCGGACGGAACCTGCCACGCCGTCTCCGAACCGGTGCTGCAAGCCGTGGCTTCGCGCGGTGAACTGTTCGTGGCGCGGGTGGTCGATTGCGGCGATTGCTGCCTGCTGGACGCCGTCCATGCCAGCGTGCCGGCCGCCGCCCGCCGCGCGCTGGTCCGCGCCGCCCGGCGTCAGGCGGACGCTCGCGTGGAGGCGCGCCTGCCCCTGCTCCTCGCTGCCAGCCGCCGCGCCGTGGAGCGCATGGCCCTGCCCGAGTTGCCCTGGCAGGACAGCGGCGCCCTGCTGCGCGCCACGCTGGTCTTCGCGGCCGGCGATCCGGCGGGCTTGCTGGCGACGCTCAAGGCGGAGGTGAAGTCCGGTCGCCTGGAAGCCCAGTCGCCGCGCCGCTTTGTCGTGTGCGGTGCGGGGCTCGGGCCCGTCGGCGCCGTGCTGCGCGTCTCGGGCGATCGCCTGTACGCCGCGACGAGCTCGAGCGCCAAGACCCACGCGCTGCGCAAGTCCTTGGAGACGAACCTGCCGGAGCTGACCTACTGCTGCACGCTCTACCGCGACCTGGATGCGCTGCTGGATCCGCGGCTGCGCGACCGCTGGGCCGCCGGCGAACTGCGCAGCATTGCGCAGGATTGGGTCGACGAGTGCCTCGCCACCTTCCACGACACGGCGCATGACTGGCTGGGCGGCGTCACGCCGCGCGAGGCGGTGCGCACGCCGACCGGGCGGCTGCAGGTGCGCGCGTGGCTGCGCGCCGTGGAGCGCGTGTCCGAGGTCGCCGGCCCCAGCTATGGCGCCGCGCTGCAATCGCTTTGGCGCGATCTCTCAGGAAGATAGCCGACCTACATCCCATCGGGCTCGAAGGCCTTGCACACGAGCGGCTCGCCGCGATCGCCGATGATCTCGACGGGATCGGCCATCAGCCCATCGTTGGGCCAGCCCACCGTGCAGCGTCCGTCCGATTCGCGCTGGTAGACGCAATCCGTGCATTGGAACAACAACTTGTACTGCTCGGCCTCGGCGCGGAAGCGCGCGTTGACAGCCTGGCGATCGCTGCCGCGGGCGAGGTCGGGCAGGAAGCGCGGGCGTGTGCCGATGATTCTCATGGACGCTCCAAGGCGCGCGCGACGGCATCGACCAGCGCTTGTTCTGCCGCGAGCGTCGCCAGCACGCGCGCCTCCTCCAGCAACCGCTGCCCTTCGCGCGGCGCGGCGGCCAACGCGCGCAGCAACAGGTTGCGCAGCGTCGGCTGCGCGCCCACCAGGACCGGCAGCGCCGCCGACCAGGCGCCGGCGCGCTGCGCCAGGACGACGGCGAGCGACGTCCGGGTCGCGGCATCGGCCTCGGAACCACCCGCTTCAGCGACGAAAGCCAAGGCGATGTCCGGCAAGCCGGCGCGCACGCAGCTGTCGACGGCGAGCGCGCGCCAGGACGCCGCCGGGGCAAAAGTCTCGGCCGGCACTTCGAGAACCGCCATCGGCCCACGCGCCCACTGGTCCAGGAAGCGGTCGATGGCGGCCACGTCGGCGTTCTTGCGCTCCGGCGCGTAGAACAGCAGCGACGCCTTGTGCATCAGGTCGCTGCGCAGCGCCTCGCTCGTCCGGCAGGCCTGCGCGTGGCGCCCCTTCTGCGCCAGCGCCGCCACGGGCTTGAGGGCCGGAGCCCAGCGCGCCGCCTGGTCCGCGTGCGGCTGCAGGGGCTGCAAGGCAGCGACGAGGTCGATCGGCAACGGTGCCGCCAGCGCTGGCAGCGCCAGAAGGAAGGTGAACAGGAGCGTGCAAGCAAGAATCGGTTTTTGCATCTGATGTTCCCGCTGGAGGCGCCGCCGCGGCCGGCCTTGACAACGCCATGGCCCATCCTAACGTGCCCACGCGCAGCGCGACAGCCCTGCCATCACGGCGCGCAGCCGAGGCTGGGAATACGGCGCGCGGACGTGCTGTTGGCCGAGCGCTGGCGGCATGTCCAGCAGGCCCCTGGCGCGGCACGCCGACCGGGGGCACCACCAGCAGCATCAGCCCCGCACGCAGCGCAACCTTGCGTTGGAGCACCACATGACGGCAACTGCGACCTCTTCCACGAACCCCGCCGCGGTCATCCAGGTCCGCGACCTCGTCAAGAAGTACGACACCAAGCTGGCCCTGAACGGTGTGTCCTTTGATGTGCGCGCCGGCGAGATTCTTGGGCTTTTGGGACCCAACGGCGCCGGCAAGTCGACCAGCATGAAGATCCTGACGACCTACGTGTCGGCGACGTCGGGCCAGGTCACGGTCGATGGCAAGGATCTGGCGAGCGACGCGGTGGCCATCCGCGCCATGCTGGGCTATCTGCCCGAATCCACTCCGCTTTACAACGACATGGTGGTCTACGACTACCTCACCTACGTCGGCGAGATGCGCGGCTTCGATGGCGCCACGTGCAAGAAGCGCATCGCGGAGGTCGCGGCAACTGTTGGGATTCGCGACGTGATCGGCATGGCCATCGGCACGCTGTCCAAGGGCTACAAGCAGCGCGTCGGCCTGGCGCAGGCGCTGCTGCACAACCCGAAGATCCTGATCCTCGATGAACCGACCTCGGGCCTGGATCCGAACCAGATCGTGGAGATCCGCAACCTGATCCGCGATTTGGGCAAGAACCACACGGTCATCCTCTCCAGCCACAACCTTGCGGAAGTGCGGCAGATTTGCGATCGCATCGTCATCATCCACCGCGGCGCGGTCGTGGCGGATGGCACGGTGGACGAGCTGGAAGGCAAGATGGCGAATTCGCACCGTCTGGTCGTCGCGCTGACGCCGGCGGCGGGGACGCAGGCGGACGCCGTGCGCAGCGGGCTGGCCGGGCTGCCGGGCGTGCGCAGCGCGGTGCTCAGCCACCACAGCACGCTGCCGGTGGCGGCCGATACCTTCGAGATCGAGGCCACGACGGACATCCGGCCGGAGATCGCGAAGTGGGCGCAAACTGCCGGCCACGGTCTGGTGGAACTGCGCCGCAAGTCCATGGATCTCGAAAGCATCTTCCAGCAGCTGACCCACGACGCCTAGCGCCCTGTCCGTAGTGGCCTTTTTCGAGGATTGCCGATGAAACCCATCTGGACCCTGGCCCGCCGCGAGATGGCGGCCACCTTCGACTCGCCCATCGCCTACATCGCCGGCGTGGTGTTCCTGGTCGCGACCGGCCTGTTGTTCTTCTTCGGTCTGGGCGGCAGCGACGACTACTTCACCGCGCGCGAAGCGACCTTGCGGCCGCTGTTCGACTACGCGCCGTGGGTGCTGGCGGTCATCCTGCCGGCCGTCACGATGCGCCTGCTCGCGGAGGAGAAGAAGTCCGGCACGCTGGAGCTGCTGGTGACCATGCCGGTGACCGACCTGCAGATCGTGCTGGGCAAGTTGCTGGGTGCCGTCGGGTTTCTCGTCGTCGCGCTCCTGCTCACGCTGGTGTTCCCGGCGCTGGTGCTGTCGATCGGCCATCCGGATCTCGGTGCGATTGCCGGTGGGTACATCGGCCTGCTGCTCGTCGGCACCGCGTTCCTGTCGCTCGGCGTGATGACCTCCACGTGGACGCACAACCAGATCGTGGCGTTCATCGTCGGCCTGCTGCTCTGCGCGTTCTTCTGGACCGGCACCGATGCCCTCTTGAAGACGCTGTTCGAGCAGCCGCCGCCGGCCCTGCAGCTGCTGAACTTCCAGACGCAATTCAGCGACTTTGCCCGTGGCGTCCTCGATTTGCGCAGCGTCCTGTACTTCGTCTCGGTGACCGCCGTCGCGGTCGTCGCCTCGACGTACTCGCTGCAATCGCGCCACTGGAAGTAGCTTCCTTTCTTGCGAACCGCCTGGTATTGAACGGAGAACCGCATCATGGCTGCCAAGACCGCCCAGACCTCGCTTGCAAGCCGCGCCAACGCCTGGATCATGCTGGCGGCGACCGTCGGCGTCGCCGTGCTCGTCAACGCCCTCGCGCTGCAGACCTCCGCGCGCGTCGACCTGACCGGCCAGAAGATCCACACGCTTTCGGATGCCAGCATCACCGCCGCGCGCGCGCTCGACGACGTGACGGTCACGGTCTACATCTCCAAGAAGCTGCCGGACACGATTCCCACGCCGCAGGGCAAGGTGCTGCTGCGCGGCGTCGATCGGGCGTTTCGCGACAAGTTGAGCGAGTATGCGCGCGCCAGCCAGGGCCACGTGCGCCTGGCGTTTGCGGAGGACAACTCGCCCGGCGTCGGCACCATCGAGGAGCAGGCGGAAGCCGCCAAGCTCGAACCGTTCTCGTCGTCGGAAGCCGAGGTGAGCGGCGGCCAGCTCAAGTTCTCCCGCTTCGTCATCGGCGCGACGTTCCACTACAAGACGGTCAGCGAAGTGATGCCCAAGGCGCTGCAGCCGGGCTTCTACGAATTCGAGATCACCAAGGTTCTCCTGCGCTTGAAGGAGAAGTACGACAACAGCCAGCTCATGAAGGATCCGCTCGCGCGCGGCAAGGCGGTGTTCGAGGGCGTCAAGGCGTGCAACGACGCGGTGCAGAAGGCGGCCAAGGTCGACAAGGTCGCGGACGACAGCGCGGGCCTGTCGCTCAAAGGTTCCAATGATCCCGGCAAGAAGCGCATCGACGCGCTGCGGGCGCACAAGGCGGAGCTGGACAAGACCTGCGGCGCGGTGGCCACGCTGCTCGCCAGCGAGGGCGCGGGGCTCAAGGGCAAGAACCAGTTCGGCGATGACCTGCTGCAGAGCGCCGAGCAGTTCTCCCGTGTCTACGAAGAGTTGACCAAGATGCTGCCGGAAGGCGCGGAGCCCGCGAAGGGCCAATTGCCGCCGGCCGTGGCGATCCCGCAACTCGTGCAAATGCTCGACCAGTTCTACAAGGAGGTCGATCGCGGCCACACGACGCTGACCGACAGCCCCGGCCGCCACCAGATCGGGTTTCTCTGCGGCCACGACGAGTTCTGTCCGTTTGCGGAGCAGGAGCCGTTCGTGCAGCAAGAGATGGCGATGATGCTGGCGCAGAACAACCCGATGATGAAGCAGATTGTCCAGGCGGCGACCCAGATTGCCCAGGCCGTGGACGAGACGAACCAGCGCATCGGCGACAGCCTGTTCACCAAGCGCGGCTTTTCGATCAAGCGGTTGGGGCCCGACGAGGCGATTCCGGCCGACATCAGCGCCGTCATCGTCTACGCGCCGCGCAAGCCGCTGTCGGAGTTCGCGCGCTACCAGCTCGACCAGGTGCTGCTGAGCGGCCGGCCGGTGGTGATGTTCGCGCAGTCCTGGGAGGTCGAGCTGATGAACATGGCGGCGCCGGACGACGTCGGCAACGACATGCGCACCGATCGCACCGCCATCACGGCGACCGGCTCGAACCTCGCGGAGGTCTTGAAGCCGTACGGCGTGGAGCTGAAAAGCGACATGGTCCTGGACTCCACGCATGTGGAAACCGTCAAGGTCATGCAGCTGATGAACCGCGGCGGGTTGCAGTTCCAAACAGAACGAGAGTTTCCTTATGCGGCGATTCCAGTCGCCATCGATTTCGACCGCGGCCACGCGCTGACGCGCTCGATCCAGAACCTGGCGCTGCCGTACACGACGAGCGTCGAGGCGGACAAGACCCTCAAGAATGACAAGCGCTTCGAGGTGGTGGACGTCGTGCAGTCCTCCAAGAGCTCCCTGGCCAAGGCGGCGCCGCTGCCGGTGCTGCCGCC
>CAIXAA010000772.1 GCA_903917305.1 uncultured Myxococcales bacterium
CCGGAGCCGGAGCCGGAGCCGGAGCCGGAGCCGGCAGCATGGACACGGCAGCGAAGCGAATCAAGCCCAAACCCTCCATCCTGTTGCGGTCTCTCCGCCGCCCGCGTAGCCTGCTTTGCGCGCCTCTCGCGCGCCTGCCTTCCTCCGTCCCGAGGTCCAGCGTGCCCCCACACCGCGAACTCCCGCGCGTCGACGCCGTGTCCGAAGCGATGATGGCCCTCGACACCGACCGCTGCCCCGGCAGCATCTTCACGGCCCTCACGTTTCGCGGCACGCCGGACATCGCAGCGCTGGCGCAAGCGACCCGCCACCTGCAGCAGACGTTCCCGGACACGGTCAGCCGCCTGCAGGAGCGCCGCATCGGCTTGCGTTTCCAGCTCTTGCGCGTCGTGGAGCGCGACCCGCCGCCCATGGAGGTCCTGTCCCTCGAGCTGCACGGCCGCAGCATCACGGAGACCCTCGCGGCGCACTTCGCGGAGCGCTCTGCCAAGCGCGTCGACCTGTACACGCAACTACCTAGTTCCTTTCACCTTGTCAGCTTCTCCGCCGACCTGCACGCGATGGTCTTCTACTTCCACCACGTCGCCGCCGACGGCACGACGGCGCTGGCGATGTTCCGCACGTTGTTCGCCAGATACGAGCAGATCCTGCACGGCAAGGCGCCGGAGTGGGCGCAGGCGAGCGACCTCGCCTCCTCCGCGGGCCGCCAGGTGCAGCCCAACACCCAGCGCGTGCTGGGCGCCATGGTGCGCGAAGGCCGCATGCACAAACAGCATCCGGTGATCCGGCTGGGCTCGACGGCGGGCCAGAAGGAGCCCAAGCGCTACCAGATCAGCTTCACCTTGACCGAGACCGAGACGGCGGCGGTGGCGCACAGGGCGCGCGCCCTGAAGGCAACTGTCAATGATCTCCTGTGCGTATCGGCCGCGCGCGCCATCGACGCGCAGCTGGGCCACCCGGAAGGCACGCAGTCCATCTGGGTGCCGGCCAACGCGCGCGGTGCGACAGGCGAAAACCAAGCCAACCAGACCACTTCCATCAACATCGACCTCATCCGCGCCGAGCGGCAGCAGGCCGGCGCGATGCTGGCCGCCTTCGTGCAGCGGCGCCGGCACAACCTGGAGATCGGTCGCGATGTCGTGACGTTGCGCCTGCTGGAGCGGCTCGTGGCGGCGGCGCGCCTCTTCCCGGCGCGCGTGCGGCAACCGTGGATGAACCGGCTGTTCGCCCAGCCGACGACGTTCATGGTCTCGAACCTGGGCATCTTGTGGCCGCACAAGGTGGACGGCAAGTTCACGACGCAGAGCCGGCTGACGCACGCCGGCGGGCTGGAAATCCTGGATTTCCTTGTGGACTTCGCGACCTTCGACAACACCGGCCACGAGATGGCGGCGTGGACCTTCGGCGGGCGCTTCACCGCCGTGTTCTCCGCCTACGAGCAGGTCATGCCGCGCGCCGCCGCCGAGCGCCTCATCGCCCTGACCCGCGGATTCCTAGTGGACTGGTAGCCCTTGCGCACACGTGTGTGCATTTGCGAGGATGGCGGCCTTGGGGGGTACACGATGCGCGGATTTCTCCTGATTCTCCTTGCGGTTCTCGCGGTGCCCACCGAGGCACTGGCTTGCGGCGCCTGCGTCTCGCCGCCGGGGCCGACGGTGGTCAAGCAGAAGGCGGAGCGCGTGCTGTTCGCCCGCGATCCCGTGACCAAGAAGAGCCTGGCGTGGGTGGAGGTGCGCTACGGCGGCTCCCCGCAGGAGTTCGGCTGGGTCGTGCCGATGCCGAAAGTGCCGAAGATCGGCGTCGGTACGGCGTATTTGTTCGACCGGCTGGATCAGGCGACCGCGCCGCGCTTCACGGTCGAGGTCACCAAGGACCGCGAGAACTGCCGCGCGCCAACCCCAGTTGCCAACACGGGTTTTGGTTGCGGCAGCGCAGCCGCGTCCACTGGCGCCAAGGCCAGCGCGGTCTACTCCGACGTCATTGGCTCGGCCGATGTCGGCGGACAGGTCAACCGCCACGTCACCGTCCTCGAATCGGCCAGCGTCGGGCCCTATGATTACCAGATCTTGGCCAGCGATCAGTCGCAGGGCCTGCTCGACTGGCTCAACGGCAACGGCTACGCCACGCCGCCCGCCGCGCTGCCGA
>CAIXAA010000773.1 GCA_903917305.1 uncultured Myxococcales bacterium
GCCCCAAACAACAAGCATGCGACGGAGGCTGGCGGACGATAGTCCGACAGCCTCCTAGACCGTTCTCCTGGGGGAATTCATGGTTCAGTTCGACCGCCTGCACGTGCTGATCGTCGAGGACAACCCAGGGGACGCCCGTCTGCTGCAGCTGGCGCTGGAGGAGAGCGCCGCGGGTGCGATGGCGCTGGAGCATGTGACCACTCTGGCGGCGGCGCTGGAGCGGCTGGGGCGCGGCGGCATCGACGTCGTGCTGCTCGACCTGGGGCTGCCGGATAGCCAGCGCATGCACACGTTTGCGGAAGTGCACGCGAACGCTCAGGAAGCTGCGATCATCGTCCTGACGGGGCTCGATGACGAGGATCTCGGGCTCGATGCGGTGCGGCAGGGCGCGCAGGACTACCTCGTCAAGGGCGAGGTGACGGGACCGCTGCTCGTGCGCGCCGTGCGCTACGCCTGGGAACGGCGGCGCATCAAGCGGCAACTCGCTCTCTACAATCAGGAGTTGGAGGCCAAGGTCCAGGAGCGCACGGCAGAGCTGGAGCAAGCCAACGCGCTGCTGCGCGAGGAGAACGACCAGCGGCGGCGCATCGAGGCGGAGCTGGCGCGCGTCAACAAGCTCGAGTCGCTTGGCGTCCTGGCCGGTGGAATTGCGCATGAATTCAATAATCTGCTGATGATCATCCTCGGCAACCTGTCGGTCGTGACGATGAGCGAGACGCTGACGCCGGACAGCGCCTCACGGGTGGAGGCCGCCGAGCTGGCCGTCGATCGCGCACGCGGCTTGACCACGCAACTGCTGACGTTCGCCGAGGGCGGCGCACCCATGAAGGCGCCGACGGACGTGATGAAGCTGCTGCACGAGGTTCCCTGCGTCGCGCTGTGCACGACCGCCACGAAGTGCCGGCTCGCGGTCGCGGAGCCGCTGTGGGAGGTGGACGGCGACGCCACCCAGCTCCGTCAGGTGTTGCAGAACCTGCTGATGAATGCGAGCGCCGCGATGCCGGGAGGCGGGACCATCGAGGTGCGCGCCAGGAACGTGCAGCACACGGGCACGCCGCCGCTGCCGCTGCCGCCGGGACGCTACGTCGCGATCGACGTGGAGGATCACGGGGTCGGCATCGCGCCTGAACACCTGGACCGCATCTTCGACCCGTTCTTCACGACCCGGGCGGGCGCGACCGGGCTGGGCCTGAGCACGGTGCACTCCATCGTGCGGCGCCATGGCGGCCATGTCGCGGTGAAGTCGGTGCCGACGGTGGGGACGACGGTGACCTTCCTGCTGCCGGCGGTCGCGGCGGCCACGACCGAAGCAGCGCCGCCGCAGCGGACGTCGGGCATCCCGCACCTGGGCGGCCGCATCCTGCTCATGGACGACGACGCGATGGTGCGCACGGTGACGGCAGAAGGCCTGGCGCGCTTTGGCTGCACGGTGGTGGCCACCAGCGACGGCCACGAAGCGGTGCAGCGCTTTCGCGACGCCGTGGCCCAACAGCGGCCGTTTGACCGCGTGCTGCTCGATCTGACGGTGCCGGGCGGGATGGGCGGCCAGGAGACGCTGGCAGTGCTCAAGGGCCTGGACCCGGCGGTGCGAGCTGTCGTGTTTTCGGGCTATGCCAATGCGCCGGTGCTGTCGAACTTCAAGGATCACGGGTTCGTGGGCGCGCTGGCCAAGCCCTTTCGCTTGACCGAGCTGGAGCCGGTCGTCCGCCTGCTGGTCAGCAAGCCGGCGCTGCCCGCGTGAAGTTCTAGTCTGGGTCCAGCCCGGCAAGTGCGCGACGCGCAACGTCAAAACCGAACCCTGCGCGCACGACCGCCGCCAGATCCTTCTGCCGGTACGCCTCGCGCTTGTCCGCCGGCCGGTGCGGCCCCAGGCGGCGCCGGCGCACCAGCGCCTTGGCCGCCGCCAGCTCGGAATCCGCTGGATCGCTGGCCAGTTCGTCCATGGCGCGCTGCACGTGCTGCGGGTCCAGGCCGCGCAACCTCAGCTTCATCGCAATCATCCGCGCCGGCGTGCCCCGTTCGCGCAGCGACCGCGCCTTGCCTTCGGCATACAGCGCGTCGTTGATGGCGCCGGCCTCGCAGAGTTCCGCAATGATCGCCTCGCCTTGCTGGATCAGGCTGCGCGAGTCCGTGCCGTGCTCGCGCGCCGAACGGTCGATGTGGCGCTTGAGCATGCGCCGCAGGTTCGCCGACGGGCCGCCGAAACGCTCGACGTAATGCTCCGCCAGCCGGCGCATACGGGCGGGGCTCAGCGGCGGGGCCTGGCGGACTTCTGGTGGCATCGGCACTCCGGCGCGCCGATGGACGGCCGCGGCGCTGCGATGCTACCGTGGTCGCGCCAACTGACAAGCCGGAGGACCCATGCTGCCCACCAAAGCCTATGCCGCCTTCGCACCCGGAAGTCCGCTTGGCCCCTACGAACTCCTGCGCCGCGAACCTGGCGAGCATGACGTCCTCATCGACATTGCCTTTTGCGGCGTGTGCCACTCCGACCTGCACCAGGTGCGCGACGAATGGCGCGGCGGCAGCTACCCGATGGTCCCCGGCCACGAGATCGTCGGCCGCGTCGCCCGCGTCGGCAGCGGCGTACGCGGCTTTGCCGTCGGCGACCCGGTGGGCGTCGGGTGCCTCGTCGACTCCTGCCGCACGTGCCCGAGCTGCCAGCGAGATCTCGAACAGTTCTGCGAAAACGGCCCGGCCTGGACGTACAACGGCACGCTCATGGACCGCAAGACGCAGACCTACGGCGGCTACTCGACGCGCATCGTCGTGGACCAGGCGTTCGTGCTGCGCGTCCCGAGAAACCTCGACCTCGCTGGCGCCGCACCCTTGCTGTGCGCTGGAATCACGACATATTCTCCACTGCGTCACTGGCACGTCGGCAAGGGCACGCGGGTCGGCGTCGTCGGCTTGGGCGGCTTGGGCCACATGGCGGTCAAGCTGGCGGCGGCGATGGGCGCGGAGGTGACGGTGCTGAGCACCTCGCACAAGAAGGAGCCGGACGCGAAACGCTTGGGCGCGCGCGCGTTTGCCGTCACGACGGCGGAGGGCGCGCTCAGCCGGCTGGCGGGGCACTTCGACCTCGTGGTCGACACGCTCTCGGCGGAGCACGACTACAACGCCTACCTGTCGACGCTGCGCGTGGATGGCGCGATGGTGCTGCTGGGCATTCCGCCGCAAGCCGCGCCGGTGCAGGCGTTTTCGCTGATCGGCGGGCGCCGCAGCCTGGCCGGCTCGCTCATTGGTGGCATCGCGGAGACCCAGGAGATGCTCGACTTCTGCGGCACGCATGGGATTACGTCGGACATCGAGCTGATTCGGATGCAAGGGATTGGCGAGGCCTACGAGCGGATGCTGCGCGGCGATGTGCGCTACCGCTTCGTGATTGACACGGCCACCTTGTAGCCCGGCCGGCCCCCGCCCAGCTTGCGCCAGCCCCGCTCGCACACTACGCTTCGCCGCGTCGCGCCGCCGCCGCGCGCCTCTCTCCCCACGCCCCAGGACCTCCGTGAAGCTCGCCCAACGCCTCATCGCGGCCTATGCTGCCTTGCTCCTCCGCCGCCCCGGCACGTTGCTGATCGCGCTGATCGTCGTCACGGCCGCCTCGGTCTGGGCCGCCAGCCGCTTGACCATCAACACGAATCAGCTGGACCTCATCAGCCAGGACCTGCAGGCGGTCAAGGACGTCAAGCGCGTCGTGGACATGGTCGGCGGCGCCGGGCACCTCATCATTCCGGTGCGCGGCAATGACGAGAAGCTGCTCAAGGCCACCGCCGACGATCTCGCCGCAGCGCTGCTGGCGGACAAGAAGCACATCCGTGCGGTGACTGACAAGCTGTCGGCCGAGTTCGTCCTCGCCAAGGCGCCGATGTTCGTCGAGACGCCGGATCTGGCCGAGATCAAGCGCCAGGCGATGCTGAAGATCAAGGACACGATCCGCAGGAACAACCCGATGTTCGTGGAGTTGCGGCCCACGCCGCCCTTCGAGCCCAAGCTCGACCCGATCATCGACAAGTACAAGCGCGTTGCGAAGAAAAGCATCACCGATGACTACTATATCAGCGAAGATCACAAGATGATCCTGCTGGTGGTCAAGCCGATGTGGGACGCCAACGAACTGGGCGAGACCGGCGAACTCGTCGAGTCGCTGCGCAAGGACTTCGCGGCGTACAACAAGACCAACAAGAACGGCGTGCACCTGACCGAGACGTACGAGCGCGAGCCGGCCAAGGACGGCAAGGAAATCGGCTTTGGTTTCGCGGGCAGCTACAAGACGAGCTACGACGATTCGTTCGAGATGAAGGCCTCGCTGCTGCCGACCTCGACGCTGTCTTTTGCCGGTGTGATCGCGGTGTTGCTCGCGTTTCTCGGCCGGCGCATCGGCGCCGTGGTGCTGATCACGCTGGGCATGCTGGCGGGCATCGCGGCGACGTTTGGCTTCACGTTCGTCGCCATCGGCCAGCTCAACATGATCACCAGCATTCTCGCGGGCATCCTGATGGGCCAGGGCATCGATTTCGGCATCCATTTCATCTACCGGATGCGCCACTACCTCGGCTTGGGTCTGCGCTACGACGAAGCCGTGCGCGAGACGGTCAAGAACGCCGGCCTCGCAGCCTTCGTCTCGGCAACAGCAGGTGCTGCATCCTTCTTTGCCCTGCTCTTCTCTGAATTTAGAGGCTTTTCACAATTCGGCCTTCTCGCGGGTTTCGGCACCTACATCATCGGCGCGGCCATCTTCGTCGTGGCGCCGGCGGTGCTGCTGCTGCTCGGCCAGCGCTGGCCGCACCTGCCCGCGCGCATTTGCGGCACCCTGCCGCCGCTGGCTGGCGCGGGCCGCAGCGAGCGGCGCATCCCGTGGCCGCGCGTCGTGCTCGGCGTGATGGGCACGGCGTCCGTGGCCGTCGCGATGTTCGCGCCAGGCGTGCACTTCGAGTACAACACCCGCGCTTTGATGGTGGAAAACCAGCCTTCGGTGCGCCTGCAGGACGAGATCAACGCGCGCTTCCAGATCTCCGCCGACCCGGTCGCGGTCTACACCAAGAGCATCGAGGACGCGAAGAAGCTCTACGATGAGCTGCATCCCCTGGACAAGAAGAAGTACTCGACGGTGGATCAGGTCGTCTCGATGTGGACGTTCGTGCCGCCGGACATCCAGCAGCAGGCCAACGCGAAGATCCTCACGGAGATGAAAGGCGAATTGTCGGAGATCGACGCCGACTCCCTGCCGCCGGAGCACCAGGAGAAGTTCAAGAAACTGCTGGGCTACCTCGACACCAAGCCGTACGGCCTGACCGAGGTGCCGCAGTTCATTCGCGAACAGTTCACGCACCTGCCCAATACCAAACCGGAAAACCACGGCTACCTGACGTACATCTACCCGGTCGTCGACCTGTGGGACGGCAAGCAGATGCTGCGTTTTGCCGAAGAAGTCGAGGAGATCCACACCAAGGACGGCACCACGTTCCGCGCCGCCGGCTTGCCGATCCTGTTCGCGCACCTGGCGAAGATCGTCTTGCATGACGGCAAGTTCTCCGTGGCGCTGACCGGCGTGTTCCTGCTGCTCATCCTGCTGTTCGATTTCCGTTCGCCGCTCAAGGCTGTCGTGGCGCTGGTGCCGCTGGTGGCGGGCATGGGCGCGATGCTGGGTGTGATGGCGATCGCGGGCTGGTCGCTCAACTTCATGAATATCGTGGTTTTTCCCATCGTGTTCGGCTTCGGGATCAGCCACGGCGTGTACCTGATGCATCGCTTCGAGGAAGGCATCAGTCCCTTCGACGCGCTGCGCTCGGTGGGTGCGGCCGTGGCTTGCTCGACGTTGACCGCCATGGCGGGCTGGGCCGGGCTGCTGTCCGCCGGCCACAAGGGCTTGAAATCCATGGGTGTCCTCGCGTGCGTTGGCATGGCGACGACGCTCGTCGTGTCCTTCACGATCCTGCCCGCGCTGCTGCAGTTGCTGCATGACCGGCGCACCCGCAGCGCTGGCGCCGCGGTGCCCAAGGACGCCGCCAAAGCCGACCGGGAGGCCGCATGACGCCGCGCCGGCTCTGCTGGATCGCCCTGCTCGGCCTGGTGGCCTGCGGCCCGTCCGTGCACAGCCAGGTCCGCAGCGATTACGAGCAGATCGACCGCACGCAGGTGCGCCGCATCGAGGTCGTCGTGGCGCCGCTGCCCACCGGCGATGCGCTGCAGGGCCAGCTGTGGAGCCTGCTGGCGCGGCGCTACATCAACCAGCACCGCGACTTCATCGTCAAGAAGCACAGCGCAGTCGCGGAGTTCACGCTGGCGCAGCACTGCAACGGGCAAGAAGGCGCGCTGCACCTCGCTGTGGTGCCGGCGCCGGCGGGCGCGGAAGTGGCGGTCGAGGTGCAGGGCGAGCTGCTGCGCTGCCGCGACGGCGAGATCGTGTGGAGCGGCACGGTGAAGGGCAAGTGGCGGAGCGACGAGGCGAATGTGGCGGAGCTGCGCGGCCATTACGTGGCGGAGCTCGGTGCCGGCGTCGAGCCGATGGTGGCGCCTGCGTTCTACGCGCTGCGGGCGCTGCTGGAGACGCTGCCGCGGCCGAACCTGGACGAGGCCGCGGAGATGGAGAAGATTGAGCTGGGAGAATAGGCAGTTCGCGCCGTCAGTCCGGCGGGCAACCGGCGCAGACGCGATAGCCTGACTTCTGGCATTCCGGCTCCTCGAGGCAGGCGCTCGGGTCGCATTGCAGCGTGCTCTGGCAACCGTGGCTGGCGCAGACGGTGCCGACCCACAAGTATCCCCGGTGAAAACAGCTCAGTCCGTCGCACCAGTCCAACGTGCAGGGGTCGTTGTCGCAGCGCAGCGGCACGGGGCCGTCTGCGAGCCGCGGGCAGTCGTCGCAGCTGAGGCCGCGGATGCGCGTCGAGTGGCGGCACGCGCCGGGGTCGCCGATCACGGTGTCGGTTTCGAGCGGCGCGCGAATTCCCTGTGCGCAAGCCTGTTGGCAATACGACCTTGGCGTCATGCCGGGCTTGACCGCTCCAAATCCGAGCGCCACGTCCCAAAGCGCGATGCTGCAATCCACCATTTTGCCATCGATGGCGCAGGTCGCCGAGAGCGGCGCCTCGTACGTGGCCGAAACACGGACGTCCGCTTGCGTCGTGCCCTCCTTGACGACGCTGGCGGGCTCCGCGGACATGCAGGCGCTTGCCAGCAGAGCGATGCACCACGGCCAGCCATTGTGAAGAATATGCGCCATCTTCCACCGCCTGCGAAGCTGTGACGCTCTCATCTTGCGGGCGCACGGCAGGCCGCACAAATCTTGGCCGTGGCAAGGCGGGTTTTCACGAAGCATCCGGTGCACGCAGCACGCCTGCACGGCGCGCGCCTTGACTTGCCTTGCCCGATTGCGCACGCTGGAGACGCTAGCCCGAACCAATGTCCATCCGCGGTTGTCCGCGAGGGAGTGGGTCATGGTCCAGCGCGAATCCGGCTACCATACGGGGGAAAACCTGCGGCATGCCCACGCCATGCGCGGCGCGGCGCGCGTCAACATCGGCCCGGGCGAGCGCATCTTGTCCGGCGTCGCCGGCGCCGCACTGCTTGGGATCGCCATCGCCCAACCGCGCGGCCGCATCGTGCTGGTGCCGGGCGGCGCATTGCTGCTGCTGAGGGCACTGACGGGCCACAGCATGCTCTACGCCAGCCTCAAGTCCGCGGCCGGCAAGCGCGAGCACACCGCCACGCTTGGCAGCGTCCACGGCGGCAAGGGCGTGCGCATCGACCGGACCGTGACGCTGCACAAGCCGGTGCAGGAGGTCTACGCATTCCTTCGCGATTTCGAGAACCTGCCGCTGGTGCTGGCCCACGTCGAGTCGGTCATCGCCCTCGATCCGCTGCGCTCGCACTGGATTGCGCGCGGCCCGGCAGGACTGCGCGTCAGCTGGGATGTCGAGATTCTCAATGAGGAACAGGACGCGCGCATCGCGTGGCGGACGTTGCCGGGCTCCGATGTGCAGCACGCCGGCTCCGTGCACCTGGAACGCGCGGGCGGCGCGTCGACGACGCTGCGGCTGGTGCTGAGCTACGAGCCGCCGTTTGGCAAGGCGGTCGCGCGGCTGCTCGGGCGGGAGCCCGGCGTACGAATCGCCGCCGATCTCGCGAGCTTGAAACAGCGCATGGAATCCGGCGAATTGGCGGAGGAAATGGCCGAGCGAACCCGCCGGCCGTCGCTGGGCTGATCACGCATCCAACTCGTGCCGCTCGGCTTTGCCAATCCACTCGCGCACTTCCCGCTCCAGGATCGGAACTGCCAGCGCCTGGAAGGGGCGCAGCAGCAACGGCACGTGCAGCTCGAATTCGATGTGGCCTTTGTCGACGCGAATCGTGCCTTTGAGGTCGATGCCCTTGGCTTTGAAGTGGATGTCGGCTTGCGTCTCGCGAACCCAGGTCGTGGTCGGCTGGTACTTCGCCAGCCGCAAGGCGTAGGCCTCCGCGGCCTTGTGGGCGGCGACAATCGCCGTCGGCAGGTCGAGGTGGTGGGCAATGGCGTGCTTCATGGCGTGACTCCTACGTTTCTCCAGCGTACCTCAGCCTTGGTACAGCCGCCCGTAAACTGCGCGCATCAGCGCCACTTCCGGCGTGAATCGGTACGCGTGGTGCTGGCAGCGCAGCCGCGCCACGCGCGCATAGGCGGAAATCAGGCCGCGCAACAACGGGTTCTTGCCAAAGAGAATCTGCATCTGCTGTTCGTCGAGAA
>CAIXAA010000774.1 GCA_903917305.1 uncultured Myxococcales bacterium
ATCCAAGAAGCGACGCTGGTAGGAGATCAGCGCACGTTCATGGTCCAGGTGCGACGCCCAGAAGGACAGCAGCGTGGCGCGATCGACGCTCGACATGGCGTTGCTGCCGTACTTCGTCGCGAGATCCGCATGGGCGACAACCAGTTGATTGACGGTATCGACATCCTGGGTGAGGCGGACGAGCGCCTGCGCATCCTGGGGCGTGGGGATGTGACCGCCTTGCGCCTGACAGGCGAGGAGAACCAGCGTGGGAAGGATGGCGGCTAGCACCAGGAAGTGGGAGGGAGTGCGCTGCATGGCGATTGGCTTTGCCGCCGGATCTGCCAGCGTTGCGGACATGAGAGCCGACTTGGCGTTGAAGGGTTCGCCCAGTTGACCCGCGCGTGCGGCGGGCATACGGGCCCGCACGAATCCGCACACCACGCGCACCGGCTGACGTCACACCGCCAGGCCGAAGGCCCGGCCGAGGGCCAGAGCCATGCCGAACAAGCTCTCGCCAGCGACCAGACCAGACGCGATGGGGATGAGCGAGGGCGCCACGCCTGGTCTGGCGCGACGAACGCCTCCCGCGATGAGCGAACCGATGAACATGGCGATGGCGGTCGAGCCCGGGATGACCATCGCCATGCCCAAGCCAGCGGCCGACGGGACGAAACGGCGGGCGCGGGCGGGCGACCAGCGTTCAAGGGCCGCGAGCGCCACGCCCACGGTCGCGCCAAGAAGCCCAGCGATGCGCGCGGCATGGGGAATGCCGGCGAGACCACCGGCGAGCGCGCGCGAGACCGAGGCCCAGACAAGGACAGCGGGCGCTGGCAGTTCGGGCGTCCCCAGCGCAGACGCGTCAGGAACGAGCAGGGAGAACGCAGGGATCACAGCCAACGATCCGACGGCAACGCCGAAGAGCTGGGCCACGACCTGCCGCCGAGGACTCGCGCCAACGAGCTGGCCAGCCTTGAGATCCGTGAGGAGGTCGCCAGCGTGCAGCCCGACGCCGCCCGTGACGCTGGCGGCCATGAGGTTCGCGGGAATGTGGGCAGGAAGCAGCGCGCCGTAGAACAGTTGCGTGACGGGACCGAGGGCCTTGGTGGGCGACATATCCGTCTCGCCGGTGACACGCCCGGCGATGACGCCCATGACGAGCGCCAGGGGGATGGAAAGCGCGCCGGCCCACAGCGGAATGCCGAACAGCGCGGCCATCAACAGCACGGCCACGGGCGCCAGCACGGCGAGGCCGATCGCGAACCAGCGAAGCGGAGCTTCGTCCGCCGATTTCGATGGTTCCGCACTGGAGGACGACGGTTGCGGCCGCAGGGCGCCGAACAGGGCCGCCATCGCGCGCGCGCCGGAGCGCCACTGCAACGCCAGCGAGAACACGCCCGAAGCGACGAGCAACGCGGCGCCGGGCCAGACCGTGAGCGCGACAATGGTCTTGTAGTCGACCGCCGCGATGACGCCGCGTGCCACCATCGCGGGCGCCAGCCACCCGTAGGTCAGGAGCGCACCGAGGAGCATCGACCACGCCGTGCGCGGCGTCATCAGCGCGCCACCGCCGATGAGGACGAGGCTCGAGTCGATCCCCAGCGTCCAAGCCTTGGCCGGATGGCCGGCTAGCGAGAAGGGCAGCGGGATGAGGCCAGGCAGCCGCATCGGCAAGGTCCGCAGGTCGCGCAGCAGCGTGAACAGCG
Organism: uncultured Myxococcales bacterium; assembly: GCA_903917305.1. GTDB lineage: Bacteria > Myxococcota_A > UBA9042 > UBA9042 > UBA9042 > CAIXAA01. Next base: position 1,686 of record CAIXAA010000774.1, read on the forward strand.
CGGCCATGCCAGCAGCGGCGAACAGTCGCGCAGCCTGGCGACCGCCATCCGCGGTCTCGTGCATGGCGCGCAGCGTCGTCGCGGTGGCCACTCCCAGCGGGAACGGCAGGCGGTCGACATCGAGGATCTGCCGCTTGATGGGGATCGCGACGACCACGCCCAGGGCTGCGATGACGGCGAACCACAGCGCGAGCGCCGCGCCACCCGGACGCTGGCCGGTGAGCAGCAGCAGCGCGGGCAGCGCGGCCATGTTGCCGCCACCGGTCATGAATGCGGCGGCGGAGGCCACCGAGCTGACCGTCGTGTTCTCAAGCAAGCCCAACGGACGCTTCGTGAGTCCCACGGCGCCGAGCGCGCGAAACAGGCCAAAGGCGATGATGGTCGACGTGAGCGTGACCCCAAGGCTCCACCCCGTCTTGAGGACCACGTAGACGTTCGAGGTG
>CAIXAA010000775.1 GCA_903917305.1 uncultured Myxococcales bacterium
CGAAGGCCGAGGCAGCTGCCACGCCCGAGAAGAAGGCCAAGAAGGCCAAGAAGGCCAAGGGCGAGAAGAAAGAGAAGGGCGAGAAGAAGGGCGCGAAGAAGGCCGAAGAGGCCAAGTAGTTCGAGCGCTTGCATCGATCGTTGGCGGGGCCGAATCTTCCAAGGTTCGGCCCCGCCTGTCGTTTTGCTCCTGGAACCTCAGGGAGATCAGCTCATGGTGGACGATCTCGTCATCGCGCCAGGCGTCGTGCTGCCGGCGACGGATCTGCACTGGACGGCGGTGCGCTCCTCCGGTCCTGGCGGCCAGAACGTGAACAAAGTCGCGACGAAAGTCGAACTGCGCTTTGATCTGGAGACGACGTCGGCGCTGCATCCGGCCGTCAAGGCGCGGCTGCGGGTGCTGGCGCGCGGCAGGCTCGACGCCGAGGGCCGCATCGTCGTGACGTCGCAAGCGACGCGGACGCTGCCGCAGAACCTCTCGGATGCCCTCGAGAAACTTGCGGAGCTGGTGCGCGGCGCCCTGACGCCGCCCAAGCCGCGGCGGCCGACCAAGCCGACGCGCGCCTCGCGGGTGCGGCGGCTGGAGGGCAAGCGGCACCAGTCGGAGCGCAAGGAGTCGCGCTCGATGCCGCGACATGACGACTGATTTCAGCTAGTTCATGCGGGCTTGCAGTCGGCGGGGCAGTTCGCCATCGACTCCGGCGCGGTGCAGGCGCCGTCGCCGCACTTGGGCGCGTCGTGGCAGTCGATCGGACATTTCGCTTTGGTTTCATTGGCATCGCACTTGCCGTCGCCGCAGATCTTGCCGGCGGGCGCGCTGACGCAGGCATCGAAGCCGCAATCGACGACCGGCACGGCCAAAGGCGTCTTGCTGACGCTGGTTTTGCACCAGTCCATCTGGTCGGCGCTTCCGCCCGAGTTCGACAGGCATTGGGCCGCCGTGCCGAGGACGCCGTAGCACACCTGGCTGGACAGGCACGCCGTCGTCTCGGCACTGCACTTCTCCTGCAAACACGCAATGATTCCAATGACCAATGGATCGCAGTCGATGCCGCAGGACATGGGGCCCTCGGGGTTCTGGCAGACGCCATCGCCGCAGACGGGCGGGCCCGCGGGGCAATCCTTGAGGCAATTCGTGGTGTTCTCGGTGCCGTTGCAGAGGTTGTCCCCGCACATGGCCGTGACCGGGCAGTCGGCGTAGCAGCTCTGCGTGGTCTCGTCGCCGCTGCACAGACCGTCGCCGCAGATGGGCGCAGCGGTGTCTTGCGGCGCAACATCGGGCGCAGCCTGGAGATCCGGCGGCGCAGGTGCATCGACCGCAGGCGTGTCTGGGGAGCCGGCGACGTCCGGTTGCGCCGTATCCGCGATAGGCGCGACATCACTGGGTTTGCTGTCCTGGTGCACGATGTCGAAGTGGAAGCCGGCGTCCGCGCCCTGCCCCGCGTTTCCGGAGGCAGCGCTGCCAGCCGATGCGCAAGCGGCGAGAAAGCAAGCACAACCGACGAAGGCCACGGACAGCGATGCGGAGGCGGGACGGCGGGGCATGAACCCTCTGGAGCGGCACGGGGCGCCGGTCATGCTGGCACCTTAGCGGTCCTGGACCGGCGTCGCAACGCGCCAGGGCCCGCCGCCAAAGCCGCAAGCCTTCGCGATGACAGCAGGCCTGGCGTCAGACGTGCGCGCGGCAAGCCTCGTCGAGCAGCTCGCGGACGCGCCGCACCAGGGCATCCGGCCGAAACGGCTTCTGCAGAAAGGGGATCTGGCTGCGCCCCAGCTCGAGCAGCGCCTCGTGATCGTCCGCGTGTCCGGACATGAGCAGCAGCGGAATCGTCGGGTTGAGGGCGCGCAGCGCGAAGCCGAGCTCCAGGCCGCCCAGCACCGGCATCACGAGGTCGGAGATGACCACGTCCACCTTCGTGCCCTTCTGGAGAATGTGAAGTGCTTCTCCACCATTGCGCGCCTCGATGACCTGGAACCCGCGCGCCCGCAGCGAACGACCCACGACCTCGCGCACCGAGTCATCGTCTTCCGCCACCAGGATGGTCTCGTGCCCCGTCGTGACCGGCGCCCGGGCCAGCGGCCGTTCGACATCCGCCACCGCACGTTGCGCTTGCGCCGCTGGCGGCACCGGTTCCTGGCCGCGCGCAAA
>CAIXAA010000776.1 GCA_903917305.1 uncultured Myxococcales bacterium
CGCGTGATCCTCGACCGCGTCGGCATGTCGGACCTGATGCGCTACGAGACCGAGCCGAATGGCCCGCCGAACGTGTCCGAGATGGGCTCGATCGCCGACGAGGAGGGCTTCCACGGCCTGTACGCGATGAGCGCCTACCAGCACATCCAGGGCGGCGTGCCCTACCCGGCCGTGATGTTCACCACGGGCGCCAACGACCCGCGCGTCGCGCCCTGGCACATGATGAAGATGGCGGCGCGCACGCAGGTCGCGACGAGCAGCGGCCTGCCCGTGCTGCTGCGCATCGACTACGATGCCGGCCATGGCATCGGGTCGAACCGCTCGCAACGCGAGCAACAGCAGGCTGACGAGTGGTCGTTCACGCTCTGGCAGATGGGCGACGCGGCGTTCCAGCCGATGCACTGACCGCAGGGATGTGGCGGCGCCCCACGCCACGCCGATGCGATGTGGTTGCCGGGGCGCGCCTTGTCGCGCCAACCCGCAGGCCTTCAACTTCTGCCGTCGGTCCAGCGCGCGGATGGCACGCAGGGACCCTTGACGCGCTTCATCCGGATGCGCGGACCGGCTGCCGGCCTATCAGGGCTCCGCAGCGCGTTACTGGACGCAGCCCGCGGCGCTCCCACGAGGCGGCCGATGGTTGCCGCCACACAGCGAGGGATCCCATGAACAAGGCCAAGGCGATTCTCGCCAGCTACGTCGGCGTCCTGGTGTACGCCGGTCTCGTGTTCCTCGGCGCGGGGAAGTTCGCGTACTGGCAGGGCGTGCTTTACGTGGTGCTTGCGATGATCGGCACCACCGTGTCGCACGTGCTGACGCCGGCGGGCTCGGACATCACCGCCAACCGCGCCAAGGAGGTCGCCGCCGGCCAAGCATGGGACAAGCGCCTGCTCGCCGCGTCCTTCTTCATCAATATCGGCACCTTCGTTGTCGCCGGCATGGACTCTGGGCGCTACGGTTGGTCGGGCCGCGTACCCGTCGCCGTCACGGTTGCGGGCGCCATCCTGATGCTCGCTGGCCAGGCGCTCTTTGCGCTCGCCAAGCGGGAGAACGCCTTCTTCTCCAGCACCGTGCGCATCCAGACCGAGCGCGGGCACCGGCTCTGCGACACCGGTCCCTACCGCTTCGTGCGACACCCGGGCTATCTGGGCATGCTCCTGGCGCTGCTGGCATTTCCGCTGGTGATGGATTCGTACTGGGCGTTGGGTCCGGCGGTGCTTGCTGCGGTCGTGCTCGTGGTCCGCACCGCGTTGGAAGATCGCTTCCTGATGGGCAACCTGCCCGGCTATCCGGCGTACGCGGCCAGGACCAGGTGGCGGCTGATCCCCGGGGTGTTCTAGCTGAGGCGGGCGCGAAGAGCCCCCGCCAAGGAATGACGAGTCCTGGTGCGCGGTCCGGTCGCGCCGTTCGGCGTGGGATGGCTACGGCTGCACCGGCGCCAGCATCTCCCGCAGCCGTGCCGCCAGCGTCGGGCCATCAAACGGCTTCTGGATCAGCTTCGAGGCAGGGAACTGCGCCAGCAGCTGCGCCACGTTCGCTTCGGTGTGCCCCGACATGAACAGCACCGGCAGCATCGGCCAGCGGGCGGCGATGCGCGCGGCGAGCTCCGGCCCGTCGATGTCCGGCATGGTCAGGTCGAGCAGCACGATGTCCGGCGGCCCGTCGTGTTCGAGCAGCGCCAGCGCCGCGGCCCCGCCGTCCGCTTCCTTCACGGCAAAGCCCTGCCGACGCAGGGTGAGCTGGATCGTCCGGCGCAGCGCATCCTCATCGTCGATGACCAGACACGTGTAGGCGGGCTGCTTCGCCAGGGCGTGCACCGCGTTCGGCGGCGCAATCGGCTCGGCATCTGCCACCACCGGCAGGTACAGCGTAAACGTCGTGCCTTCGCCCGGCGTGCTATCTACGCGAAACGGAATGCCATTGCGGTCGAAGATGCCAGCCACCGCGGCAAGGCCCAGGCCCGTGCCCTCGCCCTGCGGCTTGGTCGTGAAGAACGGCTCGAAGATCTGGGCGAGGACGTCGGGCTCCATCCCCGTGCCCGTGTCCCGGATGCGCAGGACGCTGTAGGATCCGGGCAGGACCGGCTGCCCGCTGTGCGTGAGGGCGCCAGCCACGTCCTCCTGCACGGCGGCCAGGGTCAGCGTGCCGCCGTCCTCCATCGCGTCGCGGGCGTTGATGGCGAGGTTCGCCAGCGCCAGTTCGAGCTGGCTCACATCGACACGCACGGACTTCGAACAGGCCAATTGCACGAGAAGCGGCCGCTTGTCACCCAGGATCTGCCGCAGCAGCGGCACGGCGCCCGTGACCAGCGCGTCCACGCGCAGCACCACGGGATGGAACATGCCGCGGCGGCTGAAGGCCAGGAGTTGCGACGTCACGGCCGTCGCGCGCTCGGCCGCCCGGCGGATCTCGAGCACGTCGCCGCGCTGGTCCTCCGGCAGGCGCGGGTTCGCCAGCAGCAGTTCGCTGAAACCCAGCACCACCGCCATCATGTTGTTGACCTCGTGGGCCACGCCGCCGGCCAGCGTGCCGACGACCGCGTCCTTCTGGTCTGTCGCCCGGTGCGCCTCCGCCACCTTGCGCACGGTGACGTCCTGCGTCATGCCCAGGCAGCCCACCAGCAGCTGATTGGCATCGTAGAGCGGCTCGACATACGTCTCGAGCCAGCGGCCGCGGCACTCGATCTCGACCATGCTCGACTCGCCGCCAAGGGCGCGGTGCTGCGCCGCAACGAACGCGGAATCCTTGGTCAAATCGCCCGTCAACAGGTCCTCGCGCATGCCCTGCATCGACGTCATCCGCAGCGACAGGTCGGCCGTCCAGACCAGCGCCGGCAACTGGTTCAGCAGCAGGCGAAGCTGGCTGGTGGCGACTGCTTGCGAGGCCCGGGCCTCGGAGCGCTCGGTCATGTCGCGGATGACGAGGTGGGCGGACGGCTGCCCGCGCTGGCTCAGGAACGGGATGGCGGTCACCTCGACATCGACCGCTGAGCCGTCCAGGCGCCGGAAGCTGTCCGGGATCGGCGCCACGGGCGCTTCGGAACTGCCCGCCACGAGCTGCGCCTGAACGCCCTTGAGGAACGGGGGCATCAGGAATTCCGTGATCAGGCGACCGACCAGTTGACCGGCGCGCTCCGCCCCTGCGAGGTGCACGGCCGCCGAGTTGGCCAGGACGATGCGCCCGCCGACGTGCACGAGGATGGCGTCGGGCGCTTGCTCGACGAGCTCGTCGTAGCGCGCCTGCACCCCGCCAGACCCGGCAACCACGCTGTCCGGCGCTGTCGCTTTCGCCTCAGGCTCTTGCGCTTCGCTCACCACAGCCTCGCTTTCCGAACGCAGCACGTGCGGCTCGGATCAAGCGTCCAACTCGCGCGCCAGCCCATGGTACTGGGCGCCGCCTTCGCCTTGCGTCATCAGGACCCAGCCGAGCTCCGTCAGCCGCTCCAAGGCCGCCGCCAACGCATCGCCGGGCAGCTGCATCATGGTCGCGAGCCTGGGCGCGTCGACGCCCGGCGCCCGGATGATGGCCTCCAGCACCAGCACTTCGCGGTCCGTCAGCCCGGCATAGACCGGCAAGCGGATGCGCGACTGCAACCGCGGTACGCCACTGATGATGTCGTTGTACTCGCGCAGCCGGGCGCCGATGGCCACGCCGTCCGCGGTGATGTCGTAGATGCGGAAGTCCCGGCTGTGCCAGCTGCCGCGCATCTTGACGATCATCAGCACCTTGCGCAGCTGGCCTTCGATCTCCACGTAGCGCTGCACGATGATGTCGTCGGTCAGGAACGACACACCGTAATTCGTGAATTGCAGGCCAATTTCGCCGCCGATGACCTCCACGGTCATGACGATCGTGACGCCCAGGCCGGTGATGCCGTTGACGAGGCGGTACAGCGACTCGCGGAAGTCCTGGCGAAAGGTCGGTGCCAGCGCGAGCTCGAAGCCGGAGATCGAGTCGATCACGACGCGGGACGCCTGGATCTCCTGGACTGCCTTGGACACTTCGTCGAACGTCTCGTCGACGGACAGGTCGAGCGGCCGGACGTAGATGAGCCGCAGCTTGCCCGCGTCGATGGCTGCCGTGAAGTCGACATCGCGGGTGCGGGCGCGAGCGAGGTACGTCTCCGGCCGCTCCTCGAAGATGAGGATCACGCAGGCTTCGTCGTGGCGCAGCCCATCGGCGACGAACTGC
>CAIXAA010000777.1 GCA_903917305.1 uncultured Myxococcales bacterium
AGCCGGTGCCCTCGCCGATCGGCTTGGTCGTAAAGAAAGGGTCGAAAATATTGGCAAGTTCGCTATCCGGGATGCCTTCGCCGGTGTCTTCGATCTCGATGCGGGCGCCCGCACCCGGCGGCGGCTTGTGCAGGATGCGCACGGTGATGCGATCGTCCTCCGCGCAGGCGTCGATCGCGTTGTCGAGCACGTTCGTCACCGCTTCGGTCAGTCGTTCGGCGTCGAGCGGCAGCGGCGGCACGTCCTCGAACTCGACGTGGATCTGGACGCCGCGGTTCCTGGCGCGCAACTCCGCGAACTGCATGGCGTCCTGCACCAGGATGCGCAGATCCACCGGGACGCGCGGGCTCGGCGCCTCGCGCGTCAGGACCAGCAGGCGGCTCGTCACGTTCTCGATTCGGCCGACGCCTTCGCTCATCAAATCAAGGATTTCCGCAGTGCTCGCGTCGCTTCGATCCAGGCGCTTCTGCAGCATGTCGACGCAGCTCAGCACGCCGTGCAGCGGGTTGCGGATGGTGTGCGCGACGCCGGCGGCCAGGCTGCCGATGCGCGCCAGGCGCTCGCGGGCCAGCGCGACGCGCTCGTGATCGCGCCGCAAGGCTTCGGCTTCGCGAATCCGCCGCACGAGGTTGTGCACGAACAGGATGACGCCGATCTCCGTCAGGCCGAACGCCGACAGGTAGGCCAGCATGAACATGGGCGACATCCACAGCGGCACGCCCGGCGCGCCCGGCGGCCCCGCCTGCACGCCGAGGCGCAGCGCGTGAAAGGCGAGCAATCCCGAGCCTTCCGCGAGCACCATCGTGGCATAGAGCGCGCCGGTGCACAGGCCGATGAACAGCGCCTTGCGAATCGGCAGCAGCATGCCGGCAAAGGCCATGTGGAAGACCGACAGCATCATGAACGGGTTGTCGGCGCCGCCGGAGAAGTGCAGCAGCGCCATCAAAATCACGAGATCAAACAGGATTTGTGCGCCGAGGAAGTTCTCGAGCCGCTCGCGCGACTCCGTCGTGGCCAGCGCGGTGGCCATGCGGCGAAAGACCACGTTGCCCAGGGCATGCATCGCCGCGAGGGCCAGGAGCATCGTGCCGTCGGACACGACGCCCAGGGCGATGGCGATCACGATGACGGCCGTGATCATGGCCACCGCGCGCCAGCGCAGGCCGATCATCCAGCCCATGCGCTCGACGAGCTCCAGCACGGCGGCCGGCTGCGTCGGCGCCGCTTCAGGACGTGGCTGCGTGTCGAGTCGGAGCATGGCCAAGGCAAGGTCCCCCAGCGGCTGCTCTACTGCACAATGTGGACCAACGTCGGCGCGCGAAGCGGTGTCGGGCTTGCCCGCACCACTCTGCGGGGTGTCTGGCAGCCGTGGTGTTTTGGAAAGCGACATCATCTCCTGCGGTTGCGACCGGAGCATCGAGTGCCGCAGCGGCCAGCACCAAGCGATCGCGGCCACCGGGATCTGCAGGCCGTGGGCCGCCTTGGATGGCCCGCAGCCTACCACGCCGGATGTGCGCCGTCAGCGCATGCAGTGCTTGTCTGCACAACGACTTGCGATTGCGACCAGACCCGGCAAACGGCCCGCTGCCGAATCCGCCGAGATTTCGGCAACGCATGCCAGGCGCTGGCACCGGGCCCAATGAATGATCTTATGAAGACGCGGAGATGCGCGATTGCCGAGGATTCGGCACATCCGCCGGAATCTCGGCAGCTTGGCGTTGGCTCGGCACAAACCCTTGCAGATGCAGGCGGATGTGCAGACCCTGCGCAACCTGGCCAAAACTGCGAACCCCCGGCAGGGCGCGGAGGCCTTGCCGGGGGTTCGTCGTCGCACCAAGTGTCCGGCAGCCGGGAGGAAGCCTCCGCGGCCGCCGAAGGGCTTACTTGGTCAGGCCGTGCAGCCAGCCGGCGATGGTGGTGAGCTCCTCGGGCGTGCCCTTCCAGGCGCCGAACTTGTGCTTCTTGCCCTCAAGCTCGACTTCCTTCATGAGCCACTTCTTGATCCACTCGGCATCGTGCTTCTTGCCGACGCCAGAAAGATCCTTGATGCCTTCCTTGGCCTCGATCGGCGCGACGCCTTCCGACTTGATCTCATGGCACTTGTTGCACTTCTGGGCGAGGAACAGGTCCTTGCCACCGGCCGCCTGGGCAGCCATCGGGAAGGCGAGGGTGCACATGGCAACTGCGAGAATCCAACGACGCATGACGAAATCCTCCTCAAACAGGCACAGTTGAATGCCGGTACGGGCCGGCTTGGGTTGCGGGGCCTGGCCCGCGGACGAAAGATAAGAAAGGCTGCAGAGCAACCTTAGACGCGGCGCGAGGTATGCAACCTTTGCGCCAAGCTGTCCAGCCCTGGCTCCTTTCAGAAGGGAGCGTTGCCGCCAGCCTGACCCTTCAACGCGTCAGCCGTGGCTTGATTCACAGCGCCTCGCGCTCGTGCACGTAGTGCGGCTGGCCGCGGGGCGTGGCCCAGCGCTGGAACAGCTCGAGCTCGAACGGATCGGCGCGGTGCACGCGCTCCATGAGAAAATCGAACAAGCCCATGTGCTTCTGGCACCACGTCGAGTCCGCCATGCGGCCCTGGATGCTGCCCTGCTCACAGTAGTTGTGCACCGGGCACACGCCGCACCAGCTCTTGTAGACGCAGGTGGCGCAGCCGGGCTGGCTGTCGAGCGTGGAGGCGGTGACCATCGCGCGCACGATCGGGCCGCTGATGACTTCGCGGTACGGGCGCTCGACGGTGCCGATCTGGAAGACGTTGTCGCCGCTGCGATCGACCATGCGGCCTTCGTCGCAGGTGAACAGGCGGCCGTCGTAGTTGTAGGCGAGCTGGCCGATGCCGGCGCCGCAAGGGCTGCGAATGTCGAGGAAGTTCGGCTCCTGCTGGCCGATGATCTTGGCCAGCAGCAAGGCCGCCGTGCGCTCGACGAAGTCGTGGCCCTTGCGGTTGATGTCGACGATGTGCTCGAAGGTCGATCGGTAGAACGTTAGGAATTCGTTCATGTCGTAGCCAAGGCGCTGCTGCGCGGCCGCTCCCCAGCCGAACGGATCGAGGTGGCGCAGGAAGATGCTGCGCGCGCCGATGTCGACGTAGTGATCGACCAGCTCCTTGCCGCGGTGCAGGCTCAGGCGCGTCACCGTCGGCAGCGCCTCGACGTGGTACAGATGCGGATCCAAACCCAATTCCGCGTAGCGCTCGTTGATGCGCTTGACCCAGCGCAGCGTCGTCGCGTGCGACGCGCCGTCCTTCCAGATGCGCACGCCGTCGTGCAGGTCCGCCGGGCCGTCGATCGACGTGCAGATCTGCACCTTGCGATCGATGAGGTAGTCCAGCTTCTCCTCGTCCATCAGGCTCATGTTGGACACGAGCGCGAACATCAGGGACTTGCCGGCCAGCGCGTTCTTCTGGCGCGCGTACTCGATGATGTGCTCGACCACGGGCCAGTTCGCCAGCGGTTCGCCGCCCTGGAACTCGAGCGTCAGGCCGGGCGAGGTCGACTCGAAGGCAAAGTCCACCGAGCGTTCCGCCGTCTCGATCGTCATGTCCGTCTCGTGCGCGTCCATGCGCGTGCGCGAGGCGTGGCAGTACTGGCACGTGTGGTTGCAACGCAGCGTGACCACGAAGATATGCAGGTTCGGCCCGTGGCGCAGGAAGCGCAGCTTGTCCGACATGCGTGCCACGATCGCGTCGCGATCGATCTCCTTGGCCAGGAAGTTGCGCTCTTTCAGGCGCGTCCACAGCGCATCGTCGCGCGTGACGCCGCCGCCGAGCATCTGCTGGTACTCCGCGTCGGTGACGAAGAGGTGCTCGCCGAAGTCATTGCTCAGCAGGATCGCGCCATCGACGCGGCGCTGGCGAAACGGAACGAGATCCAAAGCCTTCGATCCACTGACCGACAGGTTCTCGACGGGAAGGTGCGTGTGGTGCGACATGTTCCTCTTTGCGGCTGCGGTGCAAGGGTCCGAAGTGCGGCGGATGATGGCATTGGCCTGCGTTCGCGTCCATCGCGGCAACGGCAAGCTCGGCTGATCGCTCAGGAGATCAGGGCTGCGAGATCGTACGGCGCACAGCGCGGAGCACCGCCCGACCAACCGTCGGCAAGTGCGGTTTTCAACGTGTCAATCTGCGCAAGCACCTCACCTTCGGCCAGAGGCTGCGCCGCCTCTGCAGCCGCCCATGCCGCATAGGCGCTGTGCGGATCCGGATCGAGCGGCGACAGGCTGATGATGTCGCGATCGTTGAGATCGAGTTGACGCAATTCACGCGTTGTTTCGAGAAGATGGCGCTCCTGCCAGGCGTGGCCGCCCACACCGGCCAGGACCGTGAGCCCGACCGCCAGTCCACTGGCGTGGAGCCTCTCGACCGCGCCGCGCAGATCCGTCAGCGGTTCGCGGCGTTGCAGCAGCAACCGCAGCGGCTCGCAGCCCGTCTCCAAGCCGAGGTAGACGCGCCGCAGCCCGAGGCGCGCCAGCTCGCCCAGCTCCGCCGCCGTGCAGCGCAGCACCGAGTCCGGCGCGCCAAAGGCGTCGATCGCCGCAAGCGGATGGCGGTCGTCGCCCGAAGTCTCGGAGCCCACGGCGAAATGTCGGTGCAGCACGGCAAACTGGTCCAGTAGACCCGCAGCGCCCGGCAGGAACGCGTCGGCGTCGCCCAGGAACGCCGTGCGCCGCAGCTGCAGCGCCGGTCCGAAGTAGGCGCGCACGGCGGCGATGTGCTGGTCGAGCGTGTCGCCCTTGAGCACGGAGGCCCGCTGTCCGGCGTACAAGGTGCAGTAACTGCAGCGGTTCCATGCGCAGCCACGGGTGGTTTGCAGGTAGACGGCGCGGTACAGCTCCCCAGGAAAGGCGGCGATCGGGCCGCCGTAGAGGGCGCAGAAGCGTTGCGCATCCGCTGCCAGGGAGGCGGGATCGAATGCGATCGCGTGGGTGAGCGCTTGTTCGATTGCCGCGACATCGCACGGACTTGTGCCTGGTGTCGCCGCCAGACGCCCGGCGGCAAGGTCGGCAGCGATCTGGGCGACGCCGCGGTGCACGCGGTCGAGCACGGCGTCGCGGGCGCCCGCGCCCAGCAGCCGCGCCGGCCTTTCGCCGCGCCCAGCGCCGACGACGCGGTGGTCGAGGCCGCGCCGCCAGTAGCGTCCGGCCTCCACGCCGCCGAGCCAGCGGCCGCAAGCATCGAAGGTGTCGACGGTGTCCGCGCCGAGCGCGACGGTCAGCGTGCCCGGCTTGACCGAGATGCGGACCGGAGCACCGCTGCAAGCATGGAAGACGACGAACAAAGAGCACTCCGATGCCGCGGGCGGTTCGCGCCGGGCGCTCAGCGCGCCACGAGGCCGAGATCCGCGCTTTGCCAGATCTTCCCGCTCGCGTCGACCAGCAATCCGCGCGCGCCTTGGCGTTTCAACAGATCCAGCCCCGCAGCCCCGCCGAGGATGAACGCGGTCTTGGTCAGCACTTCGGCGTCGGTCGCGCTCGCCGCCAGCACCGTCGCACTCTGGCTGGCCGTCGCTGGAAAACCGGTGCGCGGATCGAGGATGTGGTGGTAGCGCACGCCGTTCAGGATGGCGTAGCGCTCGTAGTCGCCGCTGGTGGAGAACGCCGCGTCAGTGACGTCCAAACTGCCGAGGATTTCGCCCTTGTTTCGTGGATGTGCAATCCCGATGCGCCACGGTCGGCTGCCATTGTGCCCGGCGGCGTACAGATCGCCGCCCGCCTGCACGACGAAGTCCGCGAAACCCTTGCTGCGCAGGATCATCACGGCGCGGTCGACGCCGGCACCCTTGCCGATGCCGCCGAGGTGGATCGCCATGCCGGGCCGGTCGAGCCAGGCCTCGCGCCTCTGCGCATCCACGTGGAGGTGTTTCCAGCCGACGTGGGCGAGCAGTCCGCGGACTTCGCCCGTGGTCGGCACGCGTTCCAGGCGCGTCGGCTCGTGGCTGCCGGGCGGCGTGTCGAAGCGCCAGACCGCGCCCAAGGGTGCGAATGTGATGTCGAACAGGCCGCCGGAGATCCGGCTGCCGCGCAGGGCCGCCTGCAAGACCTCGGCGGTCTCGACGGAGACCGGGACGCGGCCCTTGCCCGCCGCGGCGCTGACGCGCGACACCTCGCTGCCCGCCTGCCAGGTCGTCCAAAGGCCTTCCAAGCGGCCGAATTCGGCAAACGCGGCTTCGGCGGCGTCATGGGCAGCCTCCTGCGCGGCCGCGTCGCTGCCGACCGGGCACACGACCAGGTGCACGTGCGTGCCCATCGCGACGCCTTGGCGATCCACGGCGCCGGCACAGCCAGACGGCGACGGCGCAGCCTCCTGTGCGAAAAGCGACGTCGCAACAAGAAGATACAGAACAGGCAGGCGTGCGAGGGGCAGGCGCGGCACGGTGACGATCCTCCGCTTTGCTCAAGTGTGTGCGGATTCTACTGACCGACGATGCGAGGGGCAATGGCGCGCCGCCGTGCGGGAGTACGTAGGCATGGATCCTCGCATGCCGCTCCATCACGGCGTCCGATTCGCCCGCAACTCAAGGGATGACGACATCTCTATAGGATTTCATAGGGCGTTGCCGCTATCGACTATCAAACCAGTTGCGGCGAATCATCACAATCTTTCCTCGACAAGCGTGCGCGAATGTCGCAAGATCCTGCCAACTGCCCCGCTGGAGATCCTCATGGCCGTGATGTCACGCACTACCCAGTATGCTTTGTACGCCCTGCAGTACCTTCACCGCAGCGGATCCAAGCAGTACGTCCTCGCTCGCTCGATCTCCGAGCACGAGGCCGTGCCCAGCAACTACCTCTCGAAGGTCATGCGCACGCTCGTTCGCGCAGGCATCCTCGCCTCCGCGCGCGGCCCGAGCGGCGGTTTCCGGCTGGCGCGTCCGCTCGAGACCGTAATGCTGCTCGAAGTTCGCGAACTCTTTGAGGGACCCTGGACCGAGCGCGCCTGCGTCCTCGGCCTCGGTCGTTGCGACGGCGACGCGCCTTGCGCGGCACACCACAACTGGCAGCCGGTGGCTTCGACCATCGAGAACTACCTGGCCACCACGTCCGTCGCGGACATCGTCGCCGAAGCCAAGGCCGTCGCTCCGGCGGCCTGAGCCGGGCCTTGCGGCCCTGGCGCTTCCCCAGCCCGCTGCGGTGCCGAAGACGGACCGCGCGGGCTTGCGCCTCGGCCGTTGCCCGTGGTACACCCACCGCCCGCACGCGCCTTCGAGGTTTGTGCGGCTCCGCGTGAGCGGAGATCTGGTCCACACGGGGCGTAGCGCAGCCTGGTAGCGCACTTGACTGGGGGTCAAGGAGTCGCAGGTTCAAATCCTGTCGCCCCGACCAATCGCTCGCTAGCGGCCACCGTGTCCGAGCGAACTTGCGCCGCCATGCCCGACCAGGGACTGCGCGGCGCAAGGCGTTTTTGGCCGTCCCCTCCCTCCCCTCTTCAGGTGCCCACCATGCTCGAACGCAACGATCTGATGCGCCTGCGCCTCTCCAAGATTGACGCCGCGCGCGCCGCTGGCGAGATTGCCTATCCCAATGATTTCCAGCCCTCCCTGACCGGCGCGGAGCTGATTGTCGCCCAGCGCGACAGCCTGGAGCCGTTCGACGCCGTTCGCGCGCCTGGCACGATCGCCCTGCACCTCGCGGGCCGCGTCATGGCCATCAACGTCAAAGGCAAGGCCGCGTTCATCCGCCTGCGCGATCGCAGCGCCACCGACGTGCTGCAAGCCCGCGCCACGGAAAACGATCTGCGGATCAGCCAGGGCCTCGAAGCCCGCCCCGCCGACGCGTCGACCTTCCAAGTCTACATGCAGCGCAATGAAAACGAGGAGTTGTTTGACCGCATGTTCAAGGGCGGGGAGCGCAGCCTCGACATCGGCGACATCGTCGGCGTCAGCGGCCGGCCGTTCCGCACGCGCATGGGCGAGCCCTCGCTGCACGCCTGCACCACCGATCTCGACGGCCAGCCGCTGGCGGGCTGCACCACCGGCCAGCACTGCATCCGCATCCTGACCAAGGGGATTCGTCCGCTTCCTGAGAAGTATCATGGGCTTGTCGACAAGGAGACGCGCTTTCGCCAGCGCTACGTCGACCTCATCATGAACGACGAGGTGCGCGAGATCGTGCGGCGGCGCTCCCTGGTCATGCGCGGCGTGCGCGACTTCTTCGATGCGCGCGGCTACCTGGAGGTCGAGACGCCGATGATGCACCCGATCCTGGGCGGCGCGGCGGCCCGGCCTTTCCGGACGCATCACAATGCCTTGGACATGCCGCTCTACCTGCGCATCGCGCCTGAGCTGTACTTGAAGCGCCTCGTCGTCGGCGGTCTGGAGCGCGTCTACGAGATCAACCGCAACTTCCGCAACGAAGGCCTGTCGCAGCGCCACAACCCCGAATTCACGATGCTGGAATTCTATCGGGCGTACGCGACCTTCGAGGACCTGATGGTCGAGGTCGAAACGCTCCTGGCGGAGCTGGCGGTCAACGTGGCGGGCGCGACGGAAGTGCAATGGGGCGTGAATTCAGACGGTTCACCGCGGATGATCCAACTCGCCGCGCCGTTTCGCCGCGTGCGCATCCGCGATGGCCTGCAGGAGTGGGGGGGCCTGACGCTGGCCGAGATCGACGACGAAAAAGCCTTGCGAAACAAGGCGGACGCGCTGGGCGTCCACATCGACGCCCACGCCACGCTGGGCAAGGTGCAGGTCGAGCTGTTCGAGGCGGTGGCGGAGCCGTACCTGGTGCAGCCGACCTTCGTCTACGAGTATCCCGCCGAGACTTCGCCGCTGGCGCGCCGCAACGATCAGCACCCGCAGCTGGTCGATCGCTTCGAGCTGTTCATCGGCGGCATCGAGATCTCCAATGCGTTCTCGGAGTTGAACGACCCTGTCGACCAGTACGAGCGCTTCGAGGCGCAGTTGACGCAGAAGGCCAAAGGCGACGAAGAGACGATGGAAATGGACCTCGACTACGTTCGCGCGCTGGAATACGGGCTGCCGCCGACGGCGGGTTGCGGCATCGGCATCGACCGCATGGTCATGCTGCTGACGAACACGGACAGCATCCGCGAAGTGCTGCTGTTCCCGCACATGCGGCCCGAGCAGCGCGGCGCGGCGGTCGAAGACCAGCCCAAGCCCGGGGTTGCGTAGGTGCATCACCGCCGCCTCGCCGCGCTTCTGGGCCTCGCGCTGGTCGCAGCCGTGCCCGAGGCGCTGGTGCGCGCGGATGACGCCCAGGTCGCCTTTCAAGTCTGGCTGGTGATTCAGCTTCTCGGCGTGATCGTCGCAGCGATCGGCATCGCGGCGCTGTTCTCCGTGCTCGGCCTGGGCATCGTGCGCTTGCTGACGCGGCCGCTGATGAACCGCGCAAGTACCTTTGTCGCCTGGTCCTTCCTGCGCGCGCCGCGCCTGGTGGTGCCGTTGCCGCTGCGCGTCTGGCGCACCCTGCAGGAGGCGGTCGACGCCACGCCGGGCACGTTTGCACCGCGCCCGCTGTGGCAGACGCCGCTTGCCCTGGCCACGGGCGGACTTGCCGCGTGGCTGATCGTGCACCAGGTGCTGATCAACGCCGCGCCGGGTCTGGGGCCGATCGCCCTGCGCAATGCTGCGGCCGCGCTCGTGCTCCACGTCGCGCTGGTGGCCTGCGCCGGCTTGCCGCGCCGCTGGATGCGGACGTTGCCGTTGATCCTGCTGGGGATCGCTGCGCTGCTCGGCGGAGCGATCGCCGCGCGCCACCCGCTCGTGCTGCCCTATTTCGACGCCGGCTGGGGCGCCGGAGCGCTGCTGGTCGCCGTCGCGCTGACCGCCTGGCGCGCAGGTCGCGGGCCGGGGTTGTCCTTGCGGCTGCAGCGCCTGGGATTGCGCCTTCTGCTCGCGGGCTTGGCGCTAGGTGGCCTCACCGCCGCCGTCTGGTTCTGGAGGCCCGCCGCCGCCGTCTGGCTCGCCTCCGCCGCCGCCCTGTTGGCGCTCTACGGCCTCTACCTCCTCATGCAAGGCCGCGCCAAGGTCTCCTTGCCGGTCTTCGTCTCGATCGTCGGCGTCGCCGCCGGCACCTGGGCGCTCATCGTCGTCCTGTCCGTCATGGGCGGATTTGCTTCGGATTTGCGCGCCAAGATGCTCGTCGCCAACGCCCACGCGCTCATCGAGCGCAGCGGCGGCGCCATGGCTTTTGGCGGCGTCGCGCGGATGTCCAGCACGCTGCGGCAGTTGCCGGGCGTCGCCGCCGTCAGCCCGCAGGTGCGCGGCGACGCCATCCTGTCGTCCGCCTTCAATGTCAACAACTTCGTGTCCATTCGCGGGGTCGACGCCAGCCTGCCGGAGGTCCGCCGCGAGTTGGGCGCGACGCTCGTCACCGGCGATCTGCACCTGCTGGAGCATCCGGCGGCGATGGCCTCCGACCGATCCCTGGCGCGCAAGCCCGCGTATGAAGCCGCAGATCTGCCGCCCGCGCCGCCGCTGGCAGCACCGCCGCCGTCCGCGGGCGCCCGGCAGGAGCTGGATGCCATGCTGCGCAACGCCCCGGGTCCCGCCGAGGCCGCGCCGCCGCAACCGCGCATGCTGCTGCTGCCGAGCGGCGACAAGCCCAAGTTCGTCGGCAAGCCCGCGCCGGCGCCGCCGCCGGAGGATCTGGGCACCGAGCAGGTGGCTCCGTCGCCGCCGCCGCCGATGCCGTCCATCGAAGCGCCGGGCATCGATGCGCACCTGCAGCACGCCCTCGGCGACGATCTCGACGCGGGTGGTGCCGGCGAGGCCATCGACATTCCGGTGGCGCCCGGGATCCTGCTCGGCGCGGAACTGGCGCGATCCCTGCAAGTTGAACTGGGCGATCGCGTCGAAGTCGTCACGCCGGACGGCGACATCGGCCCGACCGGCCTGCGCCCCCGCGTGCGCACGTTCCGCGTCGCCGGCACCTTCGAGACCGGCCTGTACGAAGCCGACAGCAAGGTGGCCTACATCCAACTCGGCGAAGCGGCGCGCTACTTCAACCTCGTCGGCGATGCCAACGTGCTGGAGTTACGCATGAAACAGCCGGAGCAGCCCGATGGCGTCGTGGCTGCGGTGCGCCAGGCGTTGAAAGCTCTCGGCGCTCCGCGCGACATCGAAGTGATCGACTGGCGCGCCCTGAACCGCTCGCTCTTCTCCGCCCTGGCTTTCGAGCGCCTCGTCATCTTCCTGGTGCTCGGTTTGATCATCCTGGTCGCCGCCTTCTCGATCGTCTCGGCGCTGACGATGGTGATCCTGCAGAAGCACGACAGCATCGCGATGCTGCGCGCCATGGGCGCGACCGCGCAGGCGATTCGCAATGCATTCATCCAGATGGGCGGCGTGATCGGCCTCATCGGCACCACCGCGGGCGGCATCCTGGGCATCGGCACGTGCCTGCTGATCCTGCACCTCGGCATCCAGCTGCCGGAGGCGTATTACGTTCGCACGTTGCCGGTCAGCATCGAGGCGATCGAAATCGCCACTGTCGCGGTCGCTGCGGTCGCGGTGTCTCTTGTCGCCACGGTATTTCCTGCTACAAGTGCGGCGCGCTTGAAGCCGTTGGAGGGGCTGAGGCATGGCTGAGCCCACCGCCCTCGACGCTTCCGGCAAGTTCGGCGTGTTCCACAGCACCGC
>CAIXAA010000778.1 GCA_903917305.1 uncultured Myxococcales bacterium
CCGCTGGTTGTCCGGCGAACCCGGCGCTTGCTCGTTGCGCCAGGAGGGATGCGTCAGTGCCGCGATCAGCAGCGCCGGGTCGGCGAAGGGATGGCCGATGCGCTCATGCAGCAGCCGCGTCGGAATCTCTGGATCATACGCGGGAATATTGGACCGCGACGAGCGCGTGCTCTGCCCCGGGATGTTCTGCCGCGAGGGACGCGACGACGGCGGCGGCAGGTCAACGGCCACGCCGTCCTGCTGCGCGAGAGGAATGTTCTGCCGGGAAGGCCGCGTGGCGCCGGTGTGCTGAGGTTCGCTTGCATCCATCGAAGGTCATCCGCCGGGGAGAACATCCACCGACAAGGTCATTTGTTCACAAGGCTTTGCGCATTCGTGTGCTCGGCGATGAGGCCGCCGCCCAGCACGCGATCGCCTTGGTAGAGCACGCCGCTCTGGCCGCGCGCCGCGCCAAAAAGCGCTGCTTGCAACTCCAGTCTCACGCGCACACCCGCGTCGTCAACCCTCACGACACGCGCCGGCACCGCACGGCCACGGTGCCGCACCTGCACGTCGACGCCCTGCCCCGCTTGCGGCGCCTGGCCGGAGAGCCACGTGCAATCTTTGAGTTCCACTTGCGAAATCCGCAGATCCTCGTGGCCGCCGATGACCAGCGTGCCGTCGGCGCGCTTGTCGATCACGTACTGCACCGGCGCGTCTGGCCGCGTCGCCTGGACGGGAATGCCATGTCGCTGCCCGACCGTGAAGCCCGCGAGGCCCTCGTGCCGGCCCAGGGAGGTGCCCGCCGCATCGACGATCGCCCCTTTGAGCGCCCCGGCTTGCTGCGCCACGAACGCGCGCACGGAGCTTTGCCCGACAAAGCAGATGTCCATCGACTCGCGCTTGGCCGCCGTCGGCAGCCCGAGGCGCGCAGCGTGCGCCCGCACGTCGGCCTTGGTCCACGCACCCAAGGGAAAGCGCAGGTAGCGCCCGGCATCCGGGCCCAGCGGATGCAGGAAATACGACTGATCCTTGCTGTCGTCGACGCCGCGTTGCAGCTTGGGCAGTCCGTCTTCGTCCAGCCCCAGCCGCGAGTAGTGCCCGGTCGCCAGCGCGTCAGCCCCGAGGGCGCGCGCCTGCTGCACCAGCCGATCGAACTTCAGCGTGCGGTTGCACTCCACGCACGGATTCGGCGTCTCGCCGGCGCCGTAGGCAGCGACGAACGGCTCGATGACGGTGCGGCGGAAGATGTCGCGCTCATCGACGACATAGTGACGGATTCCGATGTGTTGGGCGACAAAGCGCGCGTCGCAGGCGTCCTCCGGCGCGCAGCAGGTGCCGGCACGGGGCGCGTCGCCGCGGTCGACGTCGTACAGGCGCGCGGTCAGCCCGAAGACCTCGTAGCCCGCCTCGACGAGCAACGCCGCGACCGTGCTGGAGTCCACGCCGCCACTCATCGCGACCGCCACGCGCGCACCAGGCGGCAGGCGCAGGTCGGCGCGCAACGCAGCGATGTGCGCAGACTCAGCGGGCGTCACGGTGGGACCGGTGGAGGCTTGCATGGCTCGATGCGGCACCGACACGGCAAAGCGGCGCGCGCGGACAGGATAGGCGATCGGCCGGGCCGGATCCAGACAGGACTGCACCGGGGCAGCGGTGGACGCGGGCGCGCGATGCCGACACAATGCCGCCATCGAGGTGAGGCGTGGTACGAGCATCGTTGAAGCCTTCCGTAGTCATCGACGCCTGTTCGGGTGCGGCGGCGCCAGGCGGCATCGTCGCCGCTGCGGCGCGCATGGCCCGGCTCGGCGTGGCGCGCGTCGTGCTGGTCGGTGACCTGCCGATGCTGCAAGCGCAGCTGAACCTCGTGCCCTACAATCCGATGACGCTGCGCTTGGTTGCCGCCAACGCCCCGTTGCTGCCGGGGCTGAGCGACACGCGCTCGCAGGCGGCAAATGCCCGCGCTGTGCTGCCGGTGGCGATGGCGCTCCTGCGCGACGGCGAGGCGGACGCCCTCATCACGGCCGCACCGCAAGACATCGTCTACGAAATGGCAGAGTTGCACTTGCCGCGCCTGCCTGGCTGCGAGGCGCTGGCTTCCGCCGCGGTGTTCCCGACGGTGGCGCGCAGTTCCGGCAAGGATCCGCTGGCTTTGCTGCTGGACGTCTCCGGCAAGCGCACGCAGACCGCGGCCGATCTGGTGGCGTTCGCGAAGCTTGGCTCGACGTATTCCCGTGTCGTGACAGGAGTTTCCCAGCCTTCCGTCGCGCTCCTGTCGACCGGCCTCGATGCCGGCGACGGTCCGCCGGAAGTCGTGGAGGCCCACACGCGCCTGCGCGCCACGCCAGGCGTGCGCTTCGTCGGCAACGTGCGGGCCGTCGATTTGTCCCGTGGTTTCGCGGATGTCGTCGTCGCCGACGGCTTGCAGGGCCACACGGTCCGCGGCCTGATGGAAGGCCTGACGACGCTGACGGTCGAGGCCGCGCGCTACGCCTGGAAGACCAAGGTCACGTGGCGCATCGGCCTGCGCCTGCTGGCCAAGGGCGTGGCGATGCTGCGAAAAGTGTCGGAGTTTCGCGAGTATGGCGGCGCGCCGACGCTTGGGCTGCAGCACCTCGTGCTGGTCGCCAACCCGGACTCGCGCGAGATCGCGTTCGAGAATGCGCTCAAGCTGGCGGCGCGCTGCCTGCACCGCGATCTGCAAGGGGAACTGGCCAAAGCGATGCAGCCGCAGGCCGAGCCGGAGCGTGGGCCGCAGGTGCGCAAGCCGCGCCGCGGCCGGGAGGTGATCGGTGGCTGATCCCTTGCCCCCCTTCGAGCGGCCCGACGTCGTCTACCGCTGGGACCTCGACAAGACCTACCTCGACACGGAATTCTCCACGATTCGCGGCCTGTTGCGCGCCGCGGTCGAGAGTGCCAGCCGCAAGCGCACCGTCCCCGGCATGCGCTCGCTGCTCGTCGCGCTGTCCGCCACGCACCGCGCCCGCGTCATCGTCGTCTCCGGCAGCCCGGAACAGCTGCGCGGTCGCATCTTCGCCATGTTCGCGTTGCACGGCATCCGCTGTGATCGCTTGGTGCTCAAGGACTTCGGCGCGTCGCTGCGCCGGGGCCGCCTGCGCGCCATCACCAGCCAGGTGCCGTACAAGCTGCGCTCCCACCTGGACACGCGCGTGTGGCTCGCGGCGCGCGACGAGGACGCGGCGGAGGTGTGCTTCGGCGACGACGCGGAGGTCGACGCGCTGATCTACTGCCTCTACGCCGACGTCTGCGCCCGGCGCGTATCGGAGACGCGCCTGGCCAAGATCCTGCAGGCCTGTGGCGCCTATCCCGACGACATCTCAGGCATCCTCGGCCGCCTTTCGACGGTGCCGCGCGGCGATCCCATCCGCCGCATCTTCATCCACTTGGAAGGCAACTCGCCGCCCTCGCGCTACGGCGCCTACCGCGGCCGCGTCGTGCCGACGTTCAACGCCTTGCAGATCGCGCTGAACCTCGCGCAGGACGGCCTGGCGGAAGACAGCGTGCTGGTCGCCGTCGCCGAGGAGCTGGTGCGCGAACACCGCGTCCCGGCTGACGGTCTGGCGGGTTCGGTCGAAGACGCGGCGCGGCGCGGGCTGTGCAGCCTGGCCTTGGCGCGGCGCGTCCTGCACGATTTGCTGCCGCGCACGGCGGCTTTCGACGCTGGATTCGATCAAGCCTTCGGGGCGCGCGCGGCCAAGCGCCTGGGTGCGACCGAACCGCCCCGCGCCGCGACCGGGCCGATCCAGCCCCTGCCGTACGAGAAGCTGTTCGAGGCGGAGCAGGCCTTCGCCAAGGCGCGCAAGATCGCCGTGCGCACCGCCGGCCGCATTCCCGGTCTGGCAGAGTTCCTTGATTCTTCGGACGATTAGCGGCTCGTGCCGCCTGCCACGGAGGTTCCGATGAAGATTCCCGTCCGCCCGCTGCTGCTTGCGGCGCTCGCTGTGGCTGCGCTCGCTTGTGGTCCGCGCAAGGTGCCGCCGAGCGTCAAGCTGGCCGAAACGCCGGCCGCGCCCGCCGCCGAAGCTGCCGTTCCCGCACCTGCCGAGCCAGCCGCCGCGCCGGAGCCTGCCGCGCCGGAAGTGGCGACCGTGCCCGAATCGAGCGGCGCCGTCGGCAAGGGCGAGCCACTGGAACCCTTTGTCAAGACAGCTGATCTATCGAGCGACGCGGCCCTGGCGACCGCGCTTGCCGGTCTCAAGGGCGGCCGGCCGACCGATGCGCTGATCGCGCAATTGAAGGCCGCCAGGCCCGCCGCGAGGCTGGCGCTGATCCAGGCGATGTGGCACGAGGAGGTCAACGTGCGCGCCCAGGCCCCGTCGCTCTTCACGGAGGCGGGGATCGCGGGCGATGCCGAGATCCTCAAGGCGTTTCAGCGGACCCTGCGCAAGGAGCCGG
>CAIXAA010000779.1 GCA_903917305.1 uncultured Myxococcales bacterium
CCTGCCAGACCAACCACTGCTACGGCGGCTGGTTCTGCAACCGCGACGCGTGCAAGTGCCAGCCGGCGCCGGCCGCGGGCACGTGCAGCGCAGACCCGGTCGACGCCAGTGCGGGGACGCCGGACACCGCAGCAACCCCAGATGCCATCTCAGGATCCGACGCGGGCAGCACGACGCAGACCAACCCGTCGATCGGCCCCGCCGGCGGCACGCTCGACAACCTCGTCTTTGGCATCGTCGGCGACACGCGCCCGCCCCTGCCGGACGACACCGCCGGCTATCCCACTGCGATTGCGACGAAAATCTGGCAGCGCGTCGGCGCGGCCAACCCGCCCATCGTTGTGACGACCGGCGATTACGTCTTTGCCAGCACGTACGGCAACGAAGCCGCCAAGCAGCTCGACCTCTACCTGCAAGCCTCCTCGCCGTACAAGGGCTTGCGGCTCCCGACGTTGGGCAACCACGAGTGCACGGGCGCCACGGCGAGCAACTGCGGCAGCGGCACGCAGAGCGGGATCACCAGCAATTTCCAAGCATTCATTGACAAGATGCTGACGCCGCTCGGTCTGGCGCAGCCTTGGTACACGGTGCAGATCAGCGCCACGGACAAGAGCTGGACCGCCAAGTTCGTGGTCATCGCAGCCAACGCGTGGAATTCACAACAGGCTGCCTGGCTGGATCAGGAACTGGCCAAGCCCACGACCTACACCTTCGTCGTGCGCCACGAGCCGATGGAGACGTCCAACACGCCGGGCGTGCCGCCGAGCAACGCGATCATGGCCAAGCACCCGATGACGATTCTTCTGTGCGGTCACACCCATACGTACTCGTACAAGCCGTCGAGCCACGAAGTCGTCGTCGGTCACGGCGGCGCGCCGCTCTCGGGCTCCACCAACTACGGCTACGTCATGGCGCACCGGCGCGCGGACGGCGCCATCGTCTTCGAGAACTTCGACTACGCCACCGGCCAGGCGGTCTCCACCTTCGCCGTGAACGCCGACGGCACGCAGGCGCCGTGAAGCGCCTCGCCCTGCTGCTGACCCTGCTCGCCTGCGGCAGTTGCCGGCACGCCGCGCCGCCGAGCGTGCCGGTGCGCGCGATCCTGCAAATCCCCAGGACGGACGCGTCTTTTCAGCTCAACGGCGACCTCGTCGAGCCCGCCTGGCAGCACGCGGCGCACACCGGACCGTTCCACGACACGCGGACCGGGGCGCTGGCCGTGCCGCACTCCGAGGCGCGCCTGCTCCACGACGGCAAGCGCTTGATTCTAGGACTTTATGCCGCCGACGAGGACATCGAGACGCGCGCCGGCAAGCCGGACGGCCCCGTGTGGACGACCGACGCGTTTTCGTTGCAATTGCGCAAGGCTGGCGGTGGACCGACCTTCCTGCTGGACATCTCGGCCCAGGGCGTCGTGACGGACGCGCGGCTCGATGCCGATGGAACCGTGCACGATGATTGGCAAAGTGGCGCGGAGGTCGGGGCCGAGCAGGATGGCACCGTGAACGATCCGCGCGACGACGACGAGGAATGGGTGCTGGAAGTCGCCCTGCCGCTGGCGGCGATCGGCGCCAAACCCGGAGATGTGCTGCAGATTCGCATGTCCCGCTGCGACACGCCGCATGGCGCGCGGCGGCGCTGCGGCGCTTGGGGAGGTCTGCGCAGCATGGAAGGCGAAGTGGCCCTGCGCCCGTGACCGGGGTACAGTCGGCATCTCGCCCCGGAGGCCCCGCTGCGCCCGTTCCGCCTGCCCTGCCTGCTGTTGCTGAGCGCCACGTTGGCTTGCTGCGCCGCGCCGCTCAGCGTGTTCGACCCGGCGGCGGATCCGGCCAGGCTGCGCGCACAAGCCCAACAATCCCGCGACAAGCCGGCCGCGCACCGCACGCTCGCCTGGCTGTGCCTGCTGCACGCGCAGGACTGCGGCGATCTCGCGCAGCACGGCGCGGCGGGTCTTGACGAGACGCTGCCCCAAGACGAGCACCTGCTGGCGGCGCTGCTGCAAGCGCTTGCTTTGCAACCGGAAGCTGACATCGGGCGGCGCGCGCAGGCCTGGTGGACGACGCTGGATCTGGCCCAGCCGCTGCACGGCACGCAGGCCGATCGGGTGGCGACGGCGGCAGCGGAGGCGCTCGCGCGGCTGGCCATCCGCGATCGCCAAGCCGTTCTGCAGACTTTGGCGCCGCACGCGCAAGGGGCCGTGGCCTCGCTCCGGCACGGCACGCCCTTGCAGCGCTGGCGGCGGACGCTGGCGCTGGGTCCGCTGCTGGCGGCCGGCGGCGTGCAGCTCCAGGACGATGCG
>CAIXAA010000780.1 GCA_903917305.1 uncultured Myxococcales bacterium
CCGAAGGCTGCCAGGGCGGCTATTGCACGCACACGAGCCAGCCGAACTGCTGCAACGGCGACGGCGAGTGCGCGGACAGCAACCCTTGCACGACGGACAGTTGCAAGGCCGGCACCTGCGTGTTCACGCCCGTGGCGGCGTGCTGCCAGGCTGACGGCATCTGCGATGACAACGTGCCGCTGAGCTTCGACCAGTGCGTCAAGAACCAGTGCGTCCACAAATGGCCAGACATGCCAAGCACTTGCGCGGCGAGCAAGGACTGTCCGGGCAACGCCTGCTTGTCCGGCAGCTGCGTCGCGGGTGTGTGCAGCTACGCCAAGGCCGCCGGCGCCGGTTGCTGCGGCCAGGACAGCGACTGCGCCGACACCGGAAAATCCTGCACACTTTCGGTTTGTTCCAAGGGGCAGTGCGGCAGCCAGGCCGTCAGCGGTGTCGGCACGCATGTCTGGCAGCACTTCGACAGCGCGGCGCTCGATGGCTGGGTCGTGCAAAAAGACCATCCAACCGTGTACTTCCACTTCAGCACGCTGGCCATGGTCTCCGGCGCCGGGTCGCTGCGCTATGGCATACCTGGGCAGGTTTCCTTCGAAAGTGGCAATGCCAACAAGGGTTCCGTGACCAGCCCGGCGCTGACCGTGCCGGCGGCGCAGCCGGGCGTGCAGTTCTGGCTCTACCTCGATGTGGAACCGGGCATGGCGGTGCATCAGTGCGGCCTGGATGTCATTGACGTGGCGACCGGCCAGGTGACGACGGGAATCTGGAGCAAGAACAAGAACTTGAGTGGCAGCACGACGGGCCAGCAATGGAAGCTGCAGACCGTGTCGTTGGCGGCGTGGGCGGGCAAGTCCGTGAAGCTGAAGTTCTGGTTCGACGAGGTGAAGTACGACACCTCGAACAAGGACAAGCTCGGCATGTTGGTGGATGAACTGGCGCTCCTTGGCGCGTGCCCTTGACCTTGCCGGTGCGGCAAGGCAGGTTGCGGCCAGACCATTGCCGAGGCGAACATGGGCTACGTTGAAGACAACCTGCTGAATGAAGAGCGAGTTCTGGCGCGCACGCACCGGCATTGGATCACGTTCTTCACGTGGCGCGGCATCCTCACGCTGTTCCTCGGGCCGTGGATTGACCGCAGGAGCAGCGAGTTCGCGGTGACGGACCGGCGCCTCATCATCAAGGTCGGCATTTTCGATCGCAAGACCATGGACTTGAACCTGAGCAAGGTCGAGTCGGTCGACATCGAGCAGAACGTCTGGGGCCGGATGCTGGGCTACGGCACGCTGCACGTCGTCGGCACGGGCGGCAGCCGCGAGTCGTTCGCGCACATCGCGGATCCGATGGCGTTCCGGCGGGCGGTGCAGCAGGCGAGCGCGGACATGCAGGGGCCCTCGCGCGGCGCGCCGCAGCTGCGCAGCGCGGAGGACGATCCCGTGGCGCGGCTCGAGAAGGCCAAGGTCATGCTCGACAAGGGCCTGATTTCGCCCGAGGAGTTCGCGGAGACCAAAGCGCGGCTTCTCGGGTCGCTGTAGCCCGCCGCGCCCTTGCGCCTTCGCCGCACTTCTCGTACCTTGCCGTCCACGCCTTCGCTTGCCCGGATGCGCGAGTGCCACCATGTCCTGCCGTATCTCCAGCCTGCGCGCCATCTTGGCTTTTGCTGTCTTGACGGCCGGTTGCGGCGCGTCTTCCGCGTCGCGCTATGAACAGCAGAGCTACGCGCAAGGCAACTACGGCGGCGGCGAGTCGACGCTGGCGACGGCGACCGAACAGCAGGCGGCGCGCGACTACGCCCGGGCGCCGCGTGCGGAATCGAGCGACTACGCGCCCGCGCCGCCGGGGCGTCCGGCGCCAGCGCCGATGCCGGTGATGCAGCCGCTCTCCAGCCGCATGAATGTCGAGAAGAAATCCTCCTATCGGCCGTCGACGCCGGTGGAGTCCGTGCCGCAGCCGCAGGCGCCGCAGCAGCAGCCGCATTCCGGCAAGGTGGCGCGGCCGGCGGAGGTGAACGAGCCGATGGTGGTGTACCTCGGCTACCTCAAGCTGCGGGTCAAGCGCACGCTGGAGGCGATCGACGCCGTCACGCAACTGGTCCAGAAGTCAGGCGGTTACGTGCAGTCGATGTCCGCGCAGGTCATGGTCGTGCGCATCCCCGCTGGCGACTTCGACGGCGCGATGGCGGCGCTGGCGGACCTGGGCGAAGTGCTCGACCGCCGCGTGAAAGCGCTGGATGTGACGCAGCAATTCACGGACATCGACGCGCGCCTGGGCGTGGCGGTGCAGGCGCGCGAGCGGCTGCTGGCGCTGCTCAAGACCGTGCAGAACGTCGAGGAGCGGCTGCTGATCCTGGAGGAGGTCAAGCGCCTCTCCGAGCAGATCGAGTCGATGGAATCCTCGCTGGCCACGCTGCGCAACCTGGCGAACTTCTTTACGATTACCATCGAGCTGGAGCCGATCGTCCCGAACACCAACACCATCGTGCACCGCTCGCCGTTTGCGTGGCTGCGCGGCCTGCAGGCGTATGTGCAGATCCTGACGGATGGCAAGAAGTCGATCGCGATGGATTTGCCGCGTGGTTTCGTGCTGTTCGACAAGGATGACGCGTGGCGCGCCCAGGCCGCGGACACCTCGATGCTGCGCGCGGCGAAAGTCGAGAACGACCCGCGCGGCGACAGCGCATTTTGGGCCGACGCGGTGCAGCACGAGATGGACGGCCGCGACGAGGAGCTGGTCACCAAGGAGACGCTGACGACGCCGCGCGGTTCGCTGCCGGTGCGCGTCTACCGCAACAAGGACGTGCGGCCGCGCTACTGGGTGATTGCGGTGCAGGTGCAGGACAAGGACGTCTACGTGCTGGAAGCGTTCCTGCCGGACGAAGCAGCGTGGCAGCTGCACAAAACCCAGGTGATGCAGGCATTTGCCAGCTTTCATGTGAAGTAGCGCGCGAGGTTTTGGACGGACATGCGTGGTTTGGCGGTGACATTCGTGCTGGTCTTTGCGTTGCTCGCGCGCGTCGCGGTGGCGTTGGAGCCGGCAGCGGGCATGGTCCCGTCCAAGGCGGCCGTTCACGGACCGCCGACCGAGCACGCTCCGCCGACCCTGCCGGCCCACGGACTGCCGCAGAGCGCGACGCAGACGGATGACGGCCGCCTGACCGCGCTGACCGCGACGATGGTGGTCAAGGTCGTGCACGTGGCGGAGGTGCGCAAGCAGGTGCTGGCCAAGGTCAAGGCGCTGCACGGCCACCCGATGCTGATGACGGACGCGGAGTTGGTGCTCAAGGTGCCGCCGGCTTCCCTGCCGGAGCTGCTGGAGCTGCTGGCGAGTTCCGGAACGGTCCTGGGCAAGTCGCTGCAACGCGCGGACTTGACCGATGAAATCGCCCAGCTGGAGGCGCGCCTCAAGTCCAAGCGCGAGGTGCTGCAGCGCATGCGCGGCTTCATCGACGACTCCAACGTGCAAGCGACGTTGCGCATCGAGCGCACGATGACGCAGCTGGTGCAGGAGCTGGAGTCGGTCAAGGGCGAGCTGGCCGTGCAGCGCGAGCGCGCGCGGTTCGCGACGGTTCAGGTGAGTTTTCAATACTTTCAGCATGGTCGCATCACCTACGTCAACTCGCCGTTTGCGTGGTTGAACGAGGTCGACCTCGACGTTTTCCTGAGGGAGTTCTAGCGTGATCCGGCTTGGTTGCTACATCCTTGCCGCCGTCGTGGGCCTGGGCGCCTGCACGCCGCGCTATGAGATGACGGCGCCCGAGGCGTTCAAGCGCTTCGACCAGCGCGGCGGCTACAAGGCCATCACGGCGGACGGCGTGATGCTCAAGGCGCGCGAGGTCAAGAACTACCCCGAAGGCGATTTGCCCTTCTGGACCGACGCGTTGCAGCGCCACCTCATCGCGCGCGGCTACATCCAGAAGGGCAAGACCGAGTGCTTCAAGACGCAAAAAGGCCAGGATGGCTGCACCCTTGTCTTCCTGCTGCCGCACGGCGCGGAGGATTGGGCGTTCGCGCAGACCGTGTTCGTGCAAGGCAAGCGCATCGTGCTGGTCGAGTCGGCAGGGCCGTTTGACCGTTTCGCCAAGATCGAGCCTGCATTGGCGACGGCCATGCACAGCTTCGATCCGGGAGAGTAGCGTGGCCGACAAGCGCACCATCGGCTTGGCGTTGGCCTTCGGCCTCCTGGCGGCCACGCTGCCCGCGTGCCTGCAAGCCGAGAAGACGGACCACGTCGCCGGCCCCGCGGGTTCGGCGTGCAACACGAACTACCACCGCCAGGGCTGCTACGTCACGACCGGCAAGCCGGCGATGCAAGAGCGGATGGCCTGCAAGAACAACAAGTGGACGCTGCTCGAGATCTGCTCGCCGCCGCTGGTCTGCGTCGAGCGATCCGACCCGACGTCGCCCGATACCGCCATGCGCTACGCCGATTGCACCACGGCGAGCAGCAAGGGCGGCCCGGACACGTTCAGCAGCGGCAAGGACGTCTACAGCTACGACGCGACGCCCAGCTCGCATTGCGGCGACGGCGCCTGCAACGGCAGCGAGACCTGGTACAACTGCCCGATGGATTGCACCTGCGGCGACGGCAAGTGCACCGGGTCGGAGACGACGCTCAACTGCCCGGCGGACTGCCACGTCAGCAAGTGCGGCGACGGCCACTGCCAGGCCAGCGAGACCAAGGGCAGTTGCCCGGCCGACTGCAGTCCCGCGTCCCTGTGCGGCGACGGGCAATGCACCGGCGGGGAGACGCAAAGCGGCTGCCCGGCCGACTGCACCCCGCTCGGCGTGTGCGTGATGAGCAACTGCTACGATGCACTGCAAGCGTGCTTGTCGGCGGCAAGCTGCCGCGGGATCATGGATTGCGTCGCCGCGTGTGGCAGCAGCGGCGGGTGCGCCAACGACTGCGCCAGTGGCACGCCTCCTGGGCCCGACTACTACGGATCGCTCGGCAACTGCATCAAACAGAACGGTTGCGGCCAGCCTGTGGCGACGTGCGGCGACGGCGCGTGCCAACCGGGCGAGACAGCGAAGAATTGCTCGCAGGACTGCGACGCAAACAGTTGGAAGGCGGGCTGCATCGTGCGGTCCGGCTTGGGCGCAGGCTGCCAGGGTTGCGCGTGCGAGACGTGCGTGTGCGCGACGGACTCGTTTTGCTGCGGCACCGCATGGGACAACAAGTGCATCCAGTCCTGTGCGGCGTGCGGGAGCTGTCCATAACACCAGGAAATGTGCGCGTTTGGGGGACGCCGACGGAGGAACCATGGCCGACCTCATCGAAGCCGCCGGCGACAAGGCACGCCTGCTGTATGCCGGCGTCGTGACGCCGCACCGCAGCTGCGGAATCTGCCTCGCGGAGACCTTCAACCTGCCCACGCGGCCCTTCCAGGCGCTGCGGCGCGGCGGGCTCACGGGCGAGGGGCAGTGCGGCGCCATCATCGCCGGGCAGCTGATCCTGGGCATCATGCTCGGCGATCCGAACCCGACCGGCAGCGTCACGCCGCGGCTGCGGCAAGGGATGCTGTACTACCAGCGGTCCTGGCGCACGCGGCTCGGGATGCAAGCGACGGACAGCATCGTGTGCAATGACTTGACGCGGCCCTTGGGCGATTTCTTCGGCATGGAGCGGACTTCCGCGTGCACGCGCATCGCGGGCGCCGTCGCGGAGTCGGTGCAGGAAGCACTCGAAGCCACCGGTTCCGGCGTCCACATCACCCCCATCGAGCTGACGCGGTGAGCGACACGCCCCAGACGGCCAAGGCCCCGTGGCACGTCTGGGTGGCGGCGGCGCTCGTCGCGGTGCTGCGGGCTCTGCCTTTCTGCGCGCTGCGCTGGAGCGATCCGCCACCGGGCCGCGCGTTCCTGCAAGTCGGCTACATCCCGAAAGATTGGCTGCAATACGCCGCGTTCGTGCGCCAGGCGGCCGCGCACCTCGCTGCGCCGATGCAGAACCCGTTCACGACCGACGCGCAGGGCGGGCGCTTCCTGCTGCTGTACCATCAGGTGCTGGGCACGCTCTGCGCCGTGACCGGGCTGGACCCGCTGCTGGCGCTCGAACTGTCACGGATCCCTCTGCTTTGCCTGTTCTTCTGGCTGGTGTGGCGGCTGACCGGGCGGCTGTTCGCGCAGCACGACCATCGGCTGTGGGCGCTGTGGCTCGTCGCGCTCTCGGGCGGCCTCGAGTTCCTGCTGCAGCCGACCTTCGGCCTGTGGCCGCCCGATGTCGCGAACGTCCTGCGCGAAGACTTCTGGGCCATGTTCGGCTGGAGCACCTTCGAGGCCGCCTACAACCCGCTCTGGCTCGCCGGCTTGTGCCTCGTGGTGCCGCTCCTGCAGGCGGCGCTGGATCCGCAGGCGCCCAGGCGCCATGCCTGGATGGCCGCAGGCTTTTTCCTGCTCTACTTCGTGCACCCCTACTCGGCGATGGCCGTGCTCGCCATCGTGCTGCTGCAGCCCGTGCTGATGGCGCTGCTCGCGGCGCCCGGCGTGCGGGCCGCGCTGCTGCGAACCTGGCCGCCGATCCTGCTCGCGCTGGTGCTCGCCGGCAGCGTGAGCCTCTGGCAGCTGCGCGACCCGGTCTACCGCGCCTCCTCCGGCGGTCTGCTAGGTGTGCGAATTCTCACGGTGTTCTGGTATCCGCTGACGTTCGGCGTCCTGCTGCTCCTGGCTGCGCGCGGCTGGCAGCGCATGGCCCTGCAGCAGCACCCGTGGCGCTTTGGCCTCGCTTCCTGGACGCTGGCGATCCTGCTGCTGCACAGCTCCCCCGTGCTGAACGGCTATCACTTCCTGTACTTCCAGCACATGTCCCTGGCCCTCGTCGCCGCGCCGGTGCTTGCGGATCTCGTGGCGCAGCTGCGCTCGCGGCCACCGTTCGGTCGGCTGGCGATCGGGTTGCTTCTGGCGACGCTGTTCAGCGCGCCGCTGGTGGTGACCGTCCAGGCCATCGGCGAGGCGCTGCGCGAGCACAAGGTGCCGGCGGAGAGCGTGGCGATCGCGCAGCGTTTGGGCCAGGAGCCGCCGGGCAACGCGCTGACGACCGCGGGGCTGGGCAACCTGGTGCCGGCTTTCTCGCAAGATCACGTCTATGTCGGCCATTGGTTCATGACGCCGCGCTACGAGGAGCGCGCCGACGAAGTCGAGCACCTCTTCGCCGCGGACCACCTGGACGGCGCGCACCTGCAAGCCCTGGTGCGCACGCAGCACCTGCGGTATGTCGTGCTGCCGCGCCGGCTTGCGGGCGAGGCGCTGCGGGCGCTGGCGCCGTGGTCGCCGGTGGAAGTGCCGTACGACACGATGTCCTTGCTGCTGCTAAAGCCCTAGCGGTCGGCTTGCCGAGCCCCAGGAGCGGGCGCAGACTGTTCCTCAGCACCTTCATTGGAGGCACCATGGTCGCGCCCGACACCCGGAACCGCATCCGCACTGGCCTTTTGCTCCTGGTCGGCACCGTGGCGCTCTCCTGCGTCGCCGCACCCGCCTGGGCGCAACCCGCCCCCTACGGCTACGGTTACGGTTACGCACCTGCGCCAGCGCGCCCTGGCTCCCTGTCGTTCGGCGTGCGCTTGTCCACCACCTCCTGGCGCGACGGCCCCAGCAACGCCATCGGCGGCCAATTCACGCCGCGGCTCTGGGGCATCGGCTTGCAGGCGCGGCACATGCTCTCCGCCCGCTGGAGCCTCGAAGTCGCCGTCGACTTCATGAGCGGCAGCCAGACCTCCGGCGCGCAGATCGGCGTCGGCGACGGCAGCGGCCTGGTCTTTGACGACCGCCTGCACCGCGGCGCCATCCCGCTGACGTTGTCGCTCATCGGCCATCCGCTCGGCCACACGCCCATCGATCCGTACGTCCTCGCCGGTATCGGCACGCAGTGGAACTGGTGGACGCTGGAGGACTCCGTGTTCGAGTCGACCAACGTCGAGCTGCTCGGCCAGGTCGGCGCCGGCGTGCAGTTCTGGCTGGGCCGGCACCTCGCGATCCACGTCGACGGGCGGCTCATCGGCGCTGTCGGCGGCGCCTCGGGCACGAACACCGTGTGTCCCAACATGGCCTGCGAAGGCACGGATCGCCGTGCATTGCCGCCGGACTCGAACGTCGGGTTCCAGATCCAGAGCGGCGTGACGGGGTATTGGCCGTGACCGAGACCGATCTCTCGCCCCGCATCGCCCAGGACCTTGCCCTCGCCCCCCGCTCCGTCAGCGCCGTCCTCGGCCTTCTAGCTGAAAAAGCAACGGTTCCGTTCATCGCCCGCTACCGCAAGGAAGCCACCGGCGGTCTGGACGAAGTGCAGATCCGCGCCATCGAGGAGCGGCACGCCTACCTCGGCGAGCTCGAAGCGCGGCGCACGCTGGTGCTGGAGACGATTGCCGGGCAGGGCAAGCTCACGCCCGACCTGGAGCGCCGCGTGCGCGCGGCGGCGACGAAGAACGAGTTGGAAGACCTGTACTTGCCGTTCAAGCCCAAGCGCCGCACCCGCGCGACGATGGCGCGCGAGCGCGGGCTGGAGCCGCTCGCCCGGCGCATCCTGGAACAGCCGGAGCGCGGCGACCCGCAAGGCGAGGCGCAGAAGTTCGTGAATGCGGACAAGGATGTGCCGGATCTGGCGGCCGCGCTGCAAGGCGCGCGCGACATCGTCGCGGAGGTCATGACCGAGAACGCGAACGTGCGCGCGCTGGCCCGCGAGGCGTTTGCGCGCGGCGGCGTGATCTCGGCGGCCGTGCCGAAGAAGACGCAGGAACCGACGAAATTCGAGCAGTATTACGACTTTGGCGAGGCCGTGGCGACCATCCCGTCGCACCGCTACCTGGCCATCTCCCGGGGGGAGCGCGAAGGCGTGCTGCGCGTCCACATCGAGGTCGACGCCGACCGCCTGCTGGGGCGCATCACGCAGGCGATGGGGCTGCGGCCGCGGACGCCGTTTGCCGCGCAACTGAGCGAAGCGATTGCGGATGGCTACCAGCGCCTGCTGGCGCCGAGCGTCGAGAGCGACGTGCGCGCGGAGTTGAAGACGCGCGCCGACCTGGACGCCGTCGAGGTCTTTGCCCGCAATCTGAGGGACTTGCTGCTCGCCTCGCCGCTCGGCGGCCGGCGCGTCGTCGGCATCGACCCCGGGCTGCGCACCGGCTGCAAGTGCGTGGCGCTCGACGACACCGGCCGCTTCCTCGGCACCGTCACGTTGTTCCTCAGCCAGGGCAGCGAGGCGATGGGGCGCGCCAGCCGCGACTTCCTGGCTTTCGTCAGCAAGTTCAAGCCTGAAGCCATCGCGATCGGCAATGGCACCGGCGGCCGCGAGACCGAGACGTTCGTGCGCGAGGTGCTGCGCGACCACAAGGCCATGGTCATCGTCGCGGTCAGCGAAGCCGGCGCAAGTGTCTACAGCGCCTCCGATATCGCCCGCGAGGAGTTCCCCGACCTCGACCTCACGCTGCGCGGCGCCATCTCCATCGGCCGGCGCCTGCAGGATCCCCTGGCGGAGCTGGTCAAGGTCGAGCCAAACGCCATTGGTGTCGGGCAGTACCAGCACGACGTGCAAGCCACGCTGCTGACCAGGAAGCTGGGAGACGTGGTCGAAAGTTGCGTCAACCACGTCGGCGTGGAGTTGAACACGGCGAGCGCGCCGCTGCTGGCGCACGTCGCCGGGATTGGTCCGACGCTGGCGAAAAAGATCGTGTCGCATCGGGACTTGCACGGCGCGTTCCAGAGCCGCCAGGCGCTGCTCAAGGTCTCCGGGCTGGGGCCACGCGCCTTCGAGCAGGCGGCGGGCTTCCTGCGGGTGCGGGGCAGCAAGAATCCCCTCGACGCTTCGGC
>CAIXAA010000781.1 GCA_903917305.1 uncultured Myxococcales bacterium
CGGGATCCGGTTCGCGATCCGGCAGCGGATCCGGAGATCGCGCTTGCAGACTCCGGCCGCTTGCAGTCCACTGCCGCCTCCATGCCGACCGCGCCCCGCACCCAAGACCTGACCGCCACCCTGCAACGCCGCTTCGGACTGCGCGCCTTCCGGCCGCACCAGCGCGAGGTCTGCGAGTCGGTCATCGCCGGCAAGGACTGCCTGCTGGTCATGCCGACCGGCGGCGGAAAATCGCTGTGTTATCAGCTGCCAGGCGTGGTGCGCAATGGCCCCACGCTGGTCATCAGCCCGCTCATCGCGCTCATGGAAGACCAGGTCGCCAAGCTCGACTCCATCGGTCTGCGCGTGGACCGCATCCACTCCAACCGCAGCCGCGCCGAGTCGCAGGCGGCGCTGCGCGCCTGGCAGGCGGGGGAGCTGGACTTCCTGATGATTGCACCGGAAAGGCTGCGCGTGCCCGGCTTTGCCGCGCGCCTGACCCAGCGCCCGCCGAGCCTGATCGCGGTCGACGAGGCGCACTGCATCTCCATGTGGGGCCACGATTTCCGTCCGGATTACCGGCTATTGGGGGAGCGCCTGCCGGAATTGCGCCAGGCGGGTGGCGCCGGCCACTGCCCCATCGTCGCGATGACGGCGACGGCGACGGTGCGCGTGCAGGAGGACATCGTCCAGCAGCTCGGCTTGCCGCAGGCCGAACGCTTCATCCACGGTTTCCGGCGTGAAAACCTGGCGATCGAGCTGGTCGAGTGCCCCTCGCCGCAGCGGCCGGGGCTGGCGCGCAAGACGCTGGGGGATCCGGCGCTGCGCCCGGCGATCGTCTACGCGCTGAGCCGCAAGCAAGTCGAGGAGTTGGCCAAGGATCTGAGCCAGGACTTCCCCTGCGCCGCCTACCACGCCGGGATGACGGGCGATCGGCGCAGCCAGGTGCAGGAGGACTTCCAGTCCGGCCGCGTGGAAGTCGTTGTCGCGACAGTGGCTTTTGGCATGGGCATCGACAAGGCGGACATCCGCTGCGTGCTGCACCTGGGCCTGCCGGGCTCCATCGAGGGCTACTACCAGGAAGTGGGCCGCGCCGGCCGCGACGGGCTGCCATCGCGTGCCATCACCATGTATTCCTGGGCAGATCGCAAGCTGCACGAGTTCTTCTTCGGCAAGTCCTATCCGACGCCGGAAGAGGTCGCGTCGTTGCTCAAGCTCGTGCCGGAAGATCCCGGCATTGAACGCGAAATGCTGCTGCACAAGACCAAGCTGCCGCTGGAGACCGCCGAAGCAGCGCTCGACAAGCTGTGGGGCCACGGCGCGGTGGCGCTGGAGTTCGACGACACGGTGCGCAATACCTCAGAGACGGCGCCGGGTTGGCTGGAGCGCTACCGCCGCCAGCGCACGCACCGCGAAGGCCAGATCGACGACGTGTTCGGCTTTGCGCGCGAGACCGGCTGCCGGATGCTGGCCCTGACCGCGTACTTCGGCGATCTCGGAGACAGCACGCAGCCTTGCGGGCACTGCGACCACTGCTCGGCGGAAGGCTCCGTCGTGCGCCAACTGCGCGAGCCCGACGGCCTGGAGAAGCGGCACCTGGCGCAGCTGGCGGAGGCGATCCGTAGCGCGCGGTCGATTGCCGCTGGCAAGCTGCACCGCGAAGAAGGCAACGGCCTGACCCGGCACGTCTTTGACCAGCTGCTGGACGGCCTGGAGCGCGCCGGCGTCGCGGCGTCGCACTCCGCCAGCTTCGAAAAGGACGGCCAGACCATCCGCTACCGCATGCTCGAGATCGGCTGTGCCCCGCACGAGATTCCGCAGAAGCTGAGCGGTGTTCGGCTGGAGCAGGCGCCCCATGCCCCGCCGGCGGCGCCCAGGGGCGCCAAGACGGTGCGCGTGCGCAAAGCGACTGTTCCGACACGGCAAAGAGACGACACCGAGGACGTCGATGCGTCGCTGGTGACCGAGCTCAAGGCCTGGCGCCTGGCCAAGTCGCGCACGCTGCGGGTGCCAGCCTTCCACATCCTGTCCGATGCGACGCTGCTCGCGATCGCCGCCGCCCTGCCCCGTTCGCGCGATGAGTTGTTGCAGGTTCGCGGCGTCGGCCCCAAGATCGTCGAACGTTTTGGACCCGAATTGCTCGCCGAACTCAACCGGTAGGACATGCGCGAACCGCCTGCTTCGATTCTGGAACATGTGCCGCTGGCCGATCACTCGACGCTGGGCGTCGGCGGTCCCGCGCGCTATTTCCTCGCGGCACAGACGCTGGCCGAAGCGACCGAGGCGCTGGCCTGGGCGCGCGAGAGCGAGCTGCCCGTGACGCTGCTGGGCGGCGGCAGCAACGTCGTGATCGCGGACGCAGGCCTGCCAGGCCTCGTGCTGCAGCTGGCGGACGGCCAATGCGAACTCTTGGATGCGACAGAGGATCTGGTGCGCATTCGCGCCGGCGCCGGCATGCCGTGGGACGCCCTCGTCAGCCGGGCCGTCGCACGCGGCTTTGGCGGCATCGAGTGCATGTCAGGCATCCCCGGCATGGTTGGCGCGGCCCCCATCCAGAACATCGGCGCCTACGGCCAGGAGGTCGCGGAGGTCATCGAGGCCGTCGAAGTCCTGGACATGCAGACCGGAATCGTGTTCTGGCTCAGCGCCGCGGAGTGCGGCTTCGCCTATCGCGACAGCGTCTTCAAGCGACAGCCGCACCAGCACCTCGTGTGCTCCCTGCGCCTGCGCCTGCGCCCGAACGCGCAGCCGGACGTGCGCTATGCCCAGGTCGCGCACGCGCTTGCGGGCGAGCCGCTGCCGGATGGCGCCGCCGGTCTCACCCGCGTGCGCGACGTCGTGCTGCGCCTGCGCCGGGACAAGGCGATGGTCGTGGACCCGGAAGAGCCGGACAGCCGCAGTGTCGGGTCTTTCTTCACGAATCCTGTCGTCCCGGTGCAAGTGGCCGTGGACGCTGCGGATCGTCTGCGCCATTCGCTGCGCCCGGGCGAGACCATGCCGAGCTGGCCTGCGCCAGGCGGCATCACGCTCTCCGCGGCGTGGCTGATCGAGCATGCCGGCATGCCCAAAGGCTACGGCGAAGGGCCCGTGGGGCTGTCGAACAAGCATACGCTGGCGCTGGTGAACCGCGGCGGGGCGAAAGCGGCGGATGTCCTGGCCTTTGCCGACCACGTCGCCCAGCGCGTCCAGGACG
>CAIXAA010000782.1 GCA_903917305.1 uncultured Myxococcales bacterium
GCCAGCAACGTCCAGGAAATGTGCCGTGTCGCCGTCACTTTGTCCGCGCTTCCTTGGCTATGGGCCTGAATCGTCGTGAGTGGGATGGGCACCTACCTGCCCATTTCAGCATACCATCGCCCGTTGCTCCGTCGAGGATTGCGGGCCAAAGCGTTGAACGTCTACGCCTCTTGCGCCTCGGACCGGCTGCGTTGCACGCCGAAGCTGGTGCGCAGGAAGGACGCCATGTAGCCGACCGCGCTGATCATCGAAAACACCATGCTCAGCAACAACAACACCAGACCCACCCGGTGGTAATCCACGACGCCGCTGAACAGCCCGAAATCCGTGTCCATCGGGAAGTGCAGCAGGAGCCCCACCAGGCCGGCCATCTGCATCGCGGTCTTCCACTTGCCCCAGCGATCGCTCGGCAGCGCGAACCCTTCTTCAGCAGCGATGGCTCGCAGACCTGTGATGCCCACTTCGCGCGACAGCAACAGCACCACCAGCCACGTCGGCGCGCGATCCAGGGCGACCAGCTCGATGAGGCACGCCATGACCAGCAGCTTGTCGGCCAGCGGATCGAGGAAGCGCCCGAACATGGACTGCAAATCGAGGTTGCGTGCCAGCCAGCCATCGAGGAAGTCGGTGATCGAGGCGGCGGCGAACAGGGCCGTGGCGACGAACGCCGCCCAGCGCGTGTGCCAGGCGGGGTACGTCAGCTCGTTGGACTGCGCCATGCCCCAGATCACCCACGGGATGACCGCGACGCGACCCATCGTCAGCGAATTCGGCAAGTTGAAGATTTCCTTGCGAAAGGCCGAGCGCGGACGGCGCACGCGGCGCTTCTTGCGGCGGGGCTTGGCGTCCTCTGGCATGGGGCTCCTCGATCGCTGTGTGGCGGCGAGTGTAACATCCGGTGCGGCTGCGCCAAGCGCCGCCAGCGCCGAGGTTGGGAATCCAGGCGCGGCTGTAGGCGTTGCACCTTGGTCACGGACCGCGACGCATGCTAGGGTTGCAGGGGTCCGCATTTCTTGCACCGCCCCAGGCTGGGGCCGCGACGGACGCAGCAGAGCATGACGAACCTGATTCAATACATCGGCCTGGGTCTCCTGGGCGGCCTCATCTTGAACGTCATGCCGTGCGTGCTGCCGGTGCTGACGATGAAGGTCTTCCACCTGCTCGGGCACGGCACCTCCAGCCCGCGCACGCGGCATATGCACGGCCTGGCCTACACCGGCGGCATCTTGACGGCCTTTGTCAGCCTGGCGCTGATCGTCATCGTCGCGCGGGCGTCCGGCGAGCGCGTCGGCTGGGGCCTGCAGTTCCAGCACGCGCCGTTTGTCGCGACGATGGTCGCCCTGATCTTCGCCTTTGGCCTCAACTCCTTGGGCGTCTTCGAGTGGAGCCTGTCCCTCTCCGGCCGCCCCGGCCACGAAGGCTTCGGCGCCTCCTACGTCAACGGCATCTTCGCCGCCGTGATGTCCACGCCTTGCTCCGCGCCCTTCCTCGGCACCGCCGCCGCGTTCGCCCTCGGCACCGGCGCGCTCTGGTGGCAGACGCTCGCCCTGTTCCTCGCCATCGGCCTGGGCCTGGCCAGCCCGTTCCTGCTGGTCAGCTTCGTGCCGTCCATCGGCCGCGTGCTGCCGCGCCCGGGTCCCTGGATGGAAACCTTCAAGCAATTGATGGGCTTCACGTTGCTGGGCGCCGCCGTCTGGCTGTACGGCACGCTGCAGGCGCAGGTCTCGCGCGGCAGCGCCACCGGCTTCCTGGCCTTCCTGCTGCTGCTGGCGGTGGCGCTGTGGGGCATGCACCGCTTCGGCGGCGTGCTCTACGAGCGGCCGCGGCGCATCGCGGTGCGCATCTCCGCGCTGGCGCTGATGCTGGGCGCAGGCTACCTGTTCATCGACTTCCAACCGCCGGAAGCCCAAGCGAAAGGTGCGTCGCAGATGACCGCCAATGCCTGCGCGGAGCCGGTCGTCGTCGGCGACAAGATCGCCTGGGTGCCGTTCGACACGCAGCGGCTGCGCAAAGAGCACGAGCGAAAGCGGCCTGTCTTCATGGACTACACCGCCGACTGGTGCGCGAACTGCAAGACCAATGAGCGCGTCTTCGTCGAGACCCAGGCCGTGCGCGACACGCTGCGCGCCCACAACATCCTGCCGATGAAGGCGGATCTCACGAACGAAAACGACGAGATCCAGGGCTTCCTCACCAAGCTGGGCCGCAGTGGCATCCCGGCCTACGTCATCTACCTGCCGGACGGTACGCGCGATCTGCTGCCGGAGGCGATCACGACCGAGCTGCTCGTCGGCCGTCTCACCGAGGCGGCGCGCAGGTTTCCCACGACCTGCGTCGCGGCGCGATAGCCCAAGGGATCAGCGATGCGCATCCTTGTGACCGGCGCCGCGGGCTTCATCGGCTCGCACACCTGCGAAGCCCTGCTGCAACGGGGCGACACCGTCGTCGGTCTCGACAACTTCGATGCCTTCTACGCCCGCTCGATCAAGGAGCGGAACCTGGACGACGTGCGCGCGGCAGCGGGAACGGAGAGGTTCACCTTCCTCGAAGCGGACTTGTGCGTCGCGGCCGACATCGAGCGCGCGTTTGCCGCCGGCCCCTTCGATGTCGTCGTCCACCTGGCCGCCCGCGCCGGCGTCCGGCCAAGCATCGACGATCCAGCAGGTTACGTGCGCAGCAACGTCGAGGCCACCGCGCTCCTCCTCGAAGCTTGCCGGACGCGCGGCATCGGTCGCGTCGTGTTCGCGTCCTCGTCTTCCGTCTACGGCGCCGATTCCACCTCGCCTTTTGCCGAAGGCGCCCGCGCCGATCGCCCCGTCTCGCCGTACGCCGCCACCAAGCGCGCCGGCGAGCTTTTGTGCCACACCTACAGCCACTTGCACGGCATGCACATCACCTGCCTGCGCTTCTTCACGGTCTACGGCCCGCGGCAGCGCCCGGAGATGGCGATCCACAA
Organism: uncultured Myxococcales bacterium; assembly: GCA_903917305.1. Classification (GTDB taxonomy): domain Bacteria; phylum Myxococcota_A; class UBA9042; order UBA9042; family UBA9042; genus CAIXAA01. The sequence goes on from CAIXAA010000782.1 coordinate 2,957, forward strand.
GTTCGCCACGCGAATGGAACGCGGCCAAAGCATTCCGATCTTCGGCGACGGCGGCAGCAGCCGCGACTACACGTACATTGACGACATCCTGCAGGGCGTGCTCGCCGCGGTCGATCGGCCTTTGGGATTCGCGGTGTACAACCTCGGCGGCGATCACCAGACGCGGCTGGACGAGCTGATCGATCTGCTGGCGCGCGCGCTCGGCAAGACGCCCAAGCTGGAGCGGTTGCCGGAAGCGCCCGGCGACGTGCCGATGACCTCCGCCGATCTGACGCTGGCGCACCGCGACCTGGGCTACGCGCCGCGCGTGCCGATGGCCGAGGGAATCCAGCGCTTTGCCGATTGGTTTCAGGATTTTGGCGTGAAGTAGGTCGGAGCCGGAGCCGGAACCGGAAACGCCATGTGCGCCAGCAGGCTGCGTAGCGGACCCGAAGGCGTCCGCCCACCGGAGCCGTCCACCCACCTTGCGCCAACCCTCGATCCAACCTACACTGCTGGCCCCCATGCCGGCAGCCCGCGACGGGTCGCTCAACCTGGGAAGACGAGGATGCGATGAAGAAGGAAGGACACCCCAAGTACGTCGAGTCGACCGTTCACTGCGGCTGCGGCAACACGTTCGTCACGCGCTCGACGGCTGGCAACCTCAAGGTCGACATCTGCTCGAACTGCCACCCGTTCTACACGGGCAAGCAGCGCCTGGTGGACACCGGTGGTCGCGTCGATCGCTTCAACCGCCGCCTCCAGCAGCAGGCTGCGACGACGACGACGACGAAGTAGTCGTCCGCACCGCCTCCCAACGCGCCGCGAAACGCAGCAGCGCGCTCGGGCCAGGCGACAGCGCACGCACCTTCGCGGCCCCTGTCAGGAACGCCAACGCCTCGCGGCTCTTCGCGCGCGCCAGCAGCGCCCGCACGTAGGCCTCGATCTGCGCATCGCTCAGCGGTTGCGCCGGCTGCGGCGGCACTGGCTCGCCGGCATGAACCGCCAGCGGTTCCACCAGACTCAGCCCGATCAACGCCAGCGGATCGACGGCATACGTGCCCGCCGCGTGCGCGAACGCCGCCTGCGCCAGGTCGAGGTGTGCGCGCCGCGCAGGCGGCGTGGCCTGCGCCGCCTGCGTCAACTGCTGGAGCGCCGTCGTCAACGTGTCGCTGTCATGGTGGCGGGCGCTCAGGACCGCGAGGCTGGCAATCAGGAAAGTCAGGGCGAGAAGGGCCGCTGCACCGATGAGCCTGTCGCGCTTGGGGCTCATTTGCGCATGAACGCCGGCTTGTCGATGTCGCCCACGCCGCCCGGCGTGAACGGATTGGTCACCAGCGGCTCGCGCTTGGCCAGCGCCGGCGCGGCGATGCCGTAGGACGGCGTGCGGCGCTGGTACGACGGCTCGTCGAGGTCGACCGGTTCGTCGATGTGCGGTCGGGCGCTGCGCGGCATCGGCGGCGCGCTGCTGTGCACGCTCGCGACCATCTCGTGCTGCGAATGCGCGGCGGCGGCGTAGACGTGCACCGGCTCCTCGACTTGCGGCGGAATCGGCGGCGGAACGGCCGTGTTGCGGATGCCCGAGCTCGGCACGGTCCGCACGCGGTCGCGCACGTCGGCGAACGGCCGCACCTGCACTTCCGGCGTGCGCGTCAGCGCTTCGCGATCGAAGCCGGTCGCCACGACCGTCACCTTGATCTCGTCGCCCATGCTCTCGTCGATCGCGGTGCCGAAGATCGTGTTGGTGTCCGCCGCGGCGGCTTCCTGGATCAGCGTCATCGCCTCGTGCACATCGGAGAGCGACAGGTCGGAGTTGCCGGTGATCGCCACCAGCAGGCCCGTGGCGCCTTCGACGCGGGCGTCTTCCAGCAGCGGGCTCGAGATCGCCATGCGCGCGGCGGCCCTGGCGCGATCGTCACCCGAAGCGCGGCCGGTGCCCATCAGCGCCATGCCGCGGCCCTTCATGATCGCGACCACGTCGGCGAAGTCCACGTTGATGAGGCCCGGCGTCATGATGATCTCGCTGATGCCGCGCACCGCTTCGACCAGCACCGAGTCCACCAGCTTGAACGCGTCCTTGAACGACGTCTTCTTGTCGGCGACCTGCAGGATGCGGTCGTTCGGGATGACGATCAGCGTGTCGACCGCCTCGGCCAGCTCGCGCAGGCCCGCTTCGGCCTGGCGGGCGCGCATGCCGCCCTCGAAGCCGAACGGCCGCGTCACCACGCCCACCGTCAGCGCGCCGGCGTCGCGTGCCGCACGTGCGATGACCGGCGCCGCGCCCGTGCCCGTGCCGCCGCCCATGCCCGCGGTGATGAAGACCATGTCGGCATCGGCCATGATGGCCTGCAGCGCCTCCAGATCCTCGAGTGCCGCCTTGTGCCCGACCTCCGGCTTGGCGCCCGCGCCCAGGCCGCGCGTCAGCGTCTGGCCGATCTGCACCTTCTCGGGCGCGAGGTTGCGCTCGAGGGCTTGCGCGTCGGTGTTGGCCACGACGTAGCCGATGTGCATCAGCTCCGCCGCGATCATGTTGTTCACGGCATTGCCGCCGCCGCCGCCGACGCCGATGACCTTGATGCGCGCGCCGAAGGGCGCCGGGGCGTCCATCTCGATGGTTTCAAACATGGGATCCTCCGAAACTAGCTGTGTCCAAACATTCGGGTTGCCGGCAATGCCAGCTTCAAAAGGGGTGTGGTTCTCAGAACGCGGCGCGGACCCAGTCGAAGAACTTCTCGAAGATCTTCGGGTTCTTGCCAGATTTCTTGGTGCGGTTGCTGGCGCGCGCCTTCTCGCCGGCCTGATCGGCCTCTTCGGCCGCGCCCTGCATCACGAGGCCCAGCGCCGTGGCGTAGGTGGGCGAGTGGACCAGGTCGTGCAACCCACCGACCGGCCGCGGGAAACCGATGCGCACCGGCAGGCCGAGCACGTCCTCGCCCAGCTCCGCCACGCCCGGCAGCAGCGCCGTACCGCCGGAGATCACGACGCCCGAACCCAGCACATCCGCGAAGTTCGACGCTTGGATCTCGCGCTCGACCAGGCGGAAGATCTCCTCCATGCGCGGCTCGATGATGTCGCACAGCAGCTTGCGCTTGCGCACGATCGGCTCGCGGCCGCCGACGCAGGCGACGTCGATGTTCTCGTCGTCGCCGACCATGGGCGACAGCGCGCAGCCGTGCTGGATCTTGATGCGCTCGGCCTCGGCCTTGGGCGTGCGCAGCCCGACCGCGATGTCGTTGGTGATGTGATCGCCGCCCACCGGCAGCACCGCGGAATGGACAATGAAGCCGTTGTGGTAGATCGCGATGTCCGTCGTGCCGCCGCCGATGTCGACCAGCACCACGCCCAGCTCCTTCTCGTCGTCTTCCAGCACCGCGCGCCCGGCCGCCAGCATTTCCGCTGAGACCTTGAGCACATGCAGCCCTGCGCGCTCCGCGCACTGCA
>CAIXAA010000783.1 GCA_903917305.1 uncultured Myxococcales bacterium
CGAAGCTCCATGCGGCGTCGCGGATGCTGGGCAGCAGGTGCTTGTCGGCGCAACCCGGGTAGAGCTGCGCCGAGAACACCGGATTGGCAAACGGCGAAGCCTTGAGCGCCGGATCGATCTGGATCGGCGTCAAGCCATCCGAGGACGGCGGCGTGTACGGCGGGCAGTGCGTCAGCTTGACCTCGCCCGGCGCGGCCGGCTGGGGTTCGAGCATCCGCGCACCGGAGAGCTCCCAGCTCTGCAGCGGCGTGCACTCGCCATCCGCTGCCGGGCGGCTGCTCAGCAAGCCCGTGCGCGTGCCGTAGGCGAGCCAGTCGCGCGCGCGCAGGTCGAAATGCCCCGCGCAGGTCGTCGGCGGCAAAGGCATCGGCGTCACGGCCGCGACATCCACGGTCAGGATGTTCGTCGCCGTCACGGGCACATCGACGCGACCGCTGGTGGGATCCAGCTCCAGGCTCTCCGCGTGCACGGCCGCGATGCGGTAGCGCACCGGCACGCCGGGCTTCAAGGTGCCGCAGTCGCCGTCCACGGTCAGCAGCGCGAAATCGTCTGGCAGCACGCCCATTTCGCAAAACCCGCCGCGCGGCGTCACCAGGACGCCCGGCGTCTTGAAGATCGCCGGCAGCGTCGTCCCCAGCGAGAGCAGCCCCTCGAAGGTGAAGCGCCACACTTCGCTGCGGTGGTCGGCGACGTTCAGGTTGGGCGTCAGGCCGTCGTAGCTCGTGAGGTTGGGCGTCTGGGACTTGTCCACGTCGACCGCCAGCCGCCCCAGGGAGGCATAGCGCGCAAACACCGAAGATCCGAGATCAACAGGCTTTCCTTCGATGACGAGCGTCGGCGCGCTGCTGACCGTGAGCCGCTGCGCATCGGTCTTGGTCGGATCGAGCAGGAGCCCGATCTGCGTAGCGCTGCCGGCTTGCAGCTCGAACTGCAGGATCACGGCGCCGCCCGATGCCTGGCCAATCGCGATCGCGTCGCGGCCGTCGTAGCGGATCGGCCCCAGGGACATCGGCAGCTGCGACAGCGGCAGCCCCGCCAGGCCATCGCGCTGGTCGAGCAGCGACGGATGCTGGAACGGCGTGGCGCTGCCCATCTTCGGCACGATCAGCGAAACCGTAGTTGTATCAATGATGTGCAACATGCGCCGATCGCGGTCGGCCGCCACCACATAGTGGCCATCGAAGGTCGCGGCCATGAGCGTGCGCGGCTGGTCCGAGCTGGCGACTTCGTGCGGCGATGCGCGGTTGTAGCAGTCGGGATCGGCGTGATCCGTCAAGCCGTCGTGGTCATTGTCGATTCCGTCCGCACACTCCAGGATCACCGCGCCGACGCCTGGCACGGAGTCGCTGCCCTCGTCGGCGTCGCCCCAGCCGGAGCAGCCGGGGTCGTCCGGGTAGTCGGTCTTGCCATCGCCGTCATCGTCCTTGCCGTTGCGGCACGCGTCGGCGGTCGTGTGGGTCGGGGAGCAGCCGAGGTCGGCCGCGTCGGTCTGCCCGTCGCCGTCGTTGTCGACGCCGTCCGCGCAGCGCGCGGCGCCGTTCTCCGGATCACCCTCGACCGGATCGCGCGCGTCGTCGCAGCCGGAGTCGTCGCGATCGGTCAGGCCATCGCCGTCATTGTCCAAGCCATCGTCGCAAGCCGGCGCAATCCCAATCTTCTGGATGACCTTGCCCGCCACGGGATCGAACACCGACACGTAGCCTTCGCGCAGGTGCCCGATGTACAGGTGCCCGGTGGCCGCGGCGACCGCCAGCGAATTCGGCGTGCCCGTCAGCGCCGTGGCCGTCGGTGCGGTGCCGCCGAAGCCCGCCACGGGAATCTGCCACAGCCGACCACCGCTCTGCGCGAGCGGATCGCCAAAGGGATCCGAGATGTACAGGCGCGGCTCGGGCATCTGCGCCATCACGAGATCGGCCGGCGTGAAGTCGAGGTGCACGGCGCTGAGCAGCTTGAGCTTGCCCTGCAGCAGCAACGTCGCGTCCATGCTCAGGATTTCATGTTCCACCGGCAGCAGCACGAAGACCACGCCGTGCACCGTGTCCACCGCCATCGGGCCGGGCAGACCGGGCAAGGTGAACGGCGTCCAGCCGGGAATCGAGGCATCGGTGTCGACCCACGCGCCGGCGCTCGGATCCGCGAGCGAGATCGAGCCCTTGGAGCCACCGCCCACCAGCACGCGCAGGATCGTGTTGGCCGCCAGCACCTGGTCGCCGGTCGCCGTGGCGCAATCGGCCAGATCGACCTCGACCGCCGGCGCGCCCGGATCCGTGCTCGCCTGGTGCATGCACACCTGGTTGGCGCAGCGCTTGGGACCGACCACGACGTAGGCGGTGTTGGGCTCGCTCAGCAGCTTGCGAAAGCACACCGTGGTCAGGCTGTGCGGGTTGTCGATGCCCTCCGGCAGGACCGGCGTCGTGGACGTGCAGGCCAGGCTGCCCAAGGACAGGCCGAGCAGCAGGGCGAGGCTGTGCCGCAAGAAGCTCACGGTGCCTCCTTCACGAAATCGACGGCGGAGGTCGCGCCGGAGCTGTGCGAGACCAGCGGAATCACCGCGATCTCGTTCAGGTCGAACAAGCCGGCGTAGAGCTGCCAGCCCTTGGCGCCCGGCACGCGGGTGGCGGCGAGCCCGTACGGCGCGTGCTTCAAGCGGATCGTGCCGACGACGGCGCTGCGCTGCGGATCGACGACCCAGACGGCGTCCTCGCCAAAGCAGCTGACGTAGAGCAGGTCGCTGCCGCCGGGTCCGGTGGGCGCGACGGCAATCTCCGAGGGGCGGCGACCGACGCCGATGACGTCGATGATCCCGTTACGCGGCAAGCCGTTCTCCATGGGCGCGATGTCGACGACGATGATGGACGCCGGGCTGCGGTAGGCCAGGTAGAGGCGGCCACCGTCGGTGGACAGGGCCATGCCGCGCCCGTATTCGCCGCCGCCGCCGCTGGGCAGGATGATGGTCGGGTCGATCGCGGCCGTGTACGGCGACGCCGTCGTGCCGTCGCCGTCGACGCGGTAGGTGTACAAGGCGTTGGTGCTGTTGTTGGAGACGTACGCGCGGCCGGTCAGCGGCGAAACGCGCACCCCGTTGACACCAAAGCCGAACATCAGGTGGTCGACCATCGTCAGCGGCAGCTTGTGCGGGCTCGGCGCCGTGTCCATGTCCAGGATGGTCACGCGGCCATCCGCCGTGGCCGCCACATGCACGCGCACATGCGTCGCGTCCAGGGGCGCGATGGCGACATCCACGGGATCATTGCCAATCGGCAGGTTCGTCGTGTCGACGTAGTGGTGCGCGCTGTCGCAGACGCCGTTGGCGTCCGGGATGCCGCAGTAGAGCGTGGGCGTCACGGCGCCGGACAGGTCCACCAAGGTCAGCGAGTCGTCTTCGCGCGACGTGGCCAGCAGGCGCACGGCGGTCGGCGTGGGGGAGCCGGCCAGCTGCACCGCCAAGCCAGCGCCGAAACTGGGGATTTCCACACCGTCCTTGGCGACGAAGGTGTCACTGGCGGTGTCGACGACCTTGAGCACGCCGGCGCGGAAGCTGCGATCGAAGTTGGCGCCAAGCGCGAAGACGAAGCGGCCGGACGGGTCGGCGGCGAGCGCCACCGGGTAGCGCACGAAGTGCTCCGTGTCCTGGTTGCGCGCCGCTTCGCTGGTGCAAGCGCAGCAAAACCACAACGTTGCGCTGCCAAGAACTAGCCAGAGCTGCCCGCCGAAGGCTCGCCGAAGTGACCCGCCGAAGGCTAGCCAAAGTAGGGGGTTGCGACCGGTCATCCTCGCGCCTTTCCTCCGTGCCGCGTGCATCATGCCTGGATGCGGGCAAAGTCCGCCACCTGGGCAAACAGGCCCGCACAACTGCGCAGCAACGCCAGGCGGTTGTGCCGCAAGGCCACGTCGTCGACCATCACCATGACCGCGTCGAAGAACGCGTCGACCTGCGGCTTGATCACCGCAAGATGCTGGAGCGCTTCGGCATACCGGCCTTCCTGCACCGCCGCGCCCACCGCCTGGGCCGCGCCCAGCACCGCGAGGTGCAGCGCCCGTTCCGCGGGCAGCGCGCAGATCGTCTCGTCGACCTCGGCGCCGGCCGGCAGCTCGCCGCCCTGCTTGCGCACGATGTTGGCGACGCGCTTGAAGGCGGCAGCCAGCGGCGCGAAGTCCGCGCTCTGGCGCAGGTCGTCGAGCGCACGCAGGCGCGGCCGCACGGTCGCGACGTGCTCGAAGCCGGCGTCGAGCACCGCCTCCACCAGGTCCGTCGGGAACGAAGCCTGCAGCATCGCCGCGAGGCGACCGCGCAGGAAAGCCTGGATCTGCGCGCGCAGATCGTCGCCCGACTTGACGCTGGCGTCGTGCGGCAGCCCGGCCAGGGCGCCGTCGATCAGCTGCGTCAATTCAACGTGGTAGCCCGACTCGTCGAGGATGCGCAGGATGCCCAGGGCCTGGCGGCGCAGCGCGTACGGGTCCTGGGCGCCGGTCGGCACGAGGCCGAGCGCGAAACAGCCGGCAATCGCTTCGATCTTGTCGGCCAGCGCCACGCAGGCGCCGACGGCGTCGCTCGGCACGGCGTCGCCGGAGAAGCGCGGCTGGTAGTGCTCCGCGATGGCGCGCACGACGGTCGCGTGCTCGTGGCCGCGCCGGGCGTAATCGGCACCGACAAAGCCTTGCAGCTCCGGGAATTCAAACACCATGCGCGTCGCCAGGTCGCACTTGCACAGCAGCGCCGCGCGCTCGACCCGCTCGCGCTCCGCCGGGCACAGATCCGCGGCAATCGCGCCCGCCAGCGCCAGGATGCGGCCGACGCGGTGCTCGGTCGTGCCAAGTCCCTGCAAGTAGATGCGATCGCCCAGCTTGGGCAGGTACGCCTCCAGCGGCACGCGCGTGTCTTCCTGAACGAAGAAGCGCGCATCCGAGAGCCGCGCCGACACGACACGCGCATTGCCCGTCGCCACCGTCGCCCGGCTCGCCTCGCTCAGCGTGTTGGCCACCGCGACAAAGCGCGGCAACAGGTGGCCATCCGGCCCCAACATGGTGAACAGCTTCTGGTTTTCGCGCAGCGTGGTCTGGATGACGCGCGCCGGGATCTCGAGGAACGCCGCGTCGAAGCTGCCCAGCAGCGGCGCCGGCCACTCGGTCAGGAAGGTCACCGTCTCGAGCGTCGCTTCGTCCTCGATCCAGGTGCCGCCCGCCTCGGCGCAGAGCGCCTGCACGCCGCGGCGGATGAAGTCGCGCCGCGCGTCCGGATCGACCATCACCTTGAGATCCGCAAGCTTGCGCACATAGGCGTCCAGATCGCAGGTCACGACCGCGGTGTGGTTGCAATAGAAGCGGTGGCCGCGCGTCTCGCGATCGCTCTGCACCCCGGCGAACTGCAAGGGAATAATCGCGTCGCCCAGCAGCGCGACGATCCAGTGGATCGGGCGGATGAACGGCTCGCGCTCCCGTGCCCAGCGCATCTTCTTGGGAAACGGCAGGTTGCGCAGCAGGTCCGGCAGCGCTTCGGCCAGCACCGCGTCGCTGGGCCGGCCCTGCGTCGTCTTCTGCGCCGCGACGTACTCGCCCTTGGGCGTCTGCTCGATGGTCAGCGCGCTGGTGTCCAGGCCCAGGCCTTTGGCGAACCCTTCCGCGGCCTTGGTCCAGTTGCCGGCGGCATCCTTGGCGGCGCGCACCGGCGGACCCGTCACGATCTCGCGGCGATCCGGCTGCTGCAGCGCGACGCCGTCGATGTGCGCCACGAGGCGCCGCGGCGTGCCGAGCCAGCGCACGGCGCCGTGCTCGATGCCGGCGGCGTCCAGCAGCCCAGCCAGGCGCAGCGACAGGGCTTGCGCCGCAACCGGCACCACGCCCGCCGGAATCTCCTCACAGCCAATCTCGATGAGCAGCGGAGCGAAGGCCATTACCGCACCTCCGCTTGCGACTTTGCTTTCTTCTGGTTCTCGGCGTCCATCGCCTCCTGCCTTGCCGTCAGCCACGTGTCGCGCTCCTCGCGCGGACACAGCGGCAGCCCCAGCTTGTAGCGCAGGGCGTCGTAGCCGACCGCGCAAAGCTTGGCCAAACCGCGCACACGGCCGATGTATTTCTGCCGCTCGCTGACCGAGATCGCACCGCGCGCATCCAGCACGTTGAACGCGTGGCTCGCCTTCATCACGTAGTCGTAAGCCGGCAGGACCAGACCGCGTTCGCACAGCAGCCGCGCCTGCGCCTCGCATTGCTCGAAGACTGCCAGGTGCAGCGCCACGTCCGCGTGCTCGAAGTTGTGCGCGCTGAACTGCACTTCGTCCTCGTGGTGGATCTCGCCGTACGTGACCGGGCGGCCGTCGGGATCGATGCTCCACACGAGATCGTAAACACTTTCCCTGCCTTGCAGGTACATGCACAGGCGCTCGAGACCGTACGTCAGCTCCGCGGAGATCAGCGGCAGATCGAGGCCGCCGCACTGCTGGAAGTACGTGAACTGCGTCACTTCCATGCCGTCGAGCCACACCTCCCAGCCCAGACCCCACGCGCCCAGCGTCGGCGACTCCCAGTCGTCCTCGACAAAGCGGATGTCGTGGTCCAGCGGGTCGATGCCGATCTCGCGCAGGCTGTCGAGGTAGGCCGCCTGCGGGTCCGCGGGCGAGGGCTTGAGGATCACCTGGTATTGGTAGTAGTGCTGCAAACGATTGGGATTGTCGCCGTAGCGGCCATCGGTCGGGCGGCGCGAGGGCTCGACATACGCGGCGCGCCACGGCTCCGGACCCAGGGCGCGCAGGAAGGTCGCCGGGTTGAAGGTGCCGGCGCCCTTCTCGATGTCATAGGGCATCGTCAACGTGCAACCGCGCGCCGCCCAATAATGCTGCAGGCGCAGGATCAACTCTTGGAAGGTCACGGGCGTAGCCGGGCTCATGCGTTCTTTCTCGCTGACGTTCGCCAAGGGTGGCGGCAGGGGGCAGCGAAACTAGCATGGCCGTGCACGCAAGGGTAGGGCCTGCCCTTGGTGGCGGTTCGCGATCTGCCGCGGGCCTTGACGCGCGGCCACGCCATCCTAACTTGCCCTCGCTGCCGCATGGCCAGGCCCCAGCAGCTCCTGCTTTGTCGCAGTGAGATCAGTGGCTTGGAAGTCAAGCGCGCGGCGCACCCGATCCAGCATCTAGCAACATGGAGCATCCGATGAGCATTCGCCCCCTTTACGACAACGTCCTGGTCAAGCGCGCCGACGCCGAAGAGCGCACGTCCGGCGGCCTGTTCCTGCCCTCGTCTGCGCAAGAGAAGCAGGTCTACGGCATGGTCAAGGCCGTCGGCAAGGGCAAGTCCATGAAGGACGGCTCGATTCGCCCGCCGCAGGTCAAGGTCGGCGACAAGGTGCTGCTCGCGAAGTGGGGCGGCAACGAGATCAAGTACGAAGGCGAGGAGTACCTCATTCTCAAAGAGAGTGAATTGCTCGCTGTCATCGCAGATTAGTGGCCTTGCGGCCGATGTTTAGAACCTGCGGTGCCCGGGCAAAGCGACACGAGTTGGAACGGTAGTCGCGACAGTCAGACCGAGCCCCTCCAAAACAGAAGGATTATCACTCATGTCCGCAAAGACCATCTACTACAGCTCCGAGGCGCGCAACGCCATCATCGACGGCGTCAACATCCTGGCGAACACCGTCAAGGTCACGCTCGGTCCCAAGGGCCGCAACGTCGTCATCGACCGCAGCTACGGCAGCCCGCTCATCACCAAGGACGGCGTCACCGTCGCCAAGGAGATCGAGCTCGAGGACAAGTTCGAGAACATGGGCGCACAGATGGTGCGTGAAGTCGCGCAGCGGACCAACGATCTGGCCGGCGACGGCACCACCACCGCCACCGTGCTGGCGCAGGCGATCGTGCGCGAAGGCGCCAAG
>CAIXAA010000784.1 GCA_903917305.1 uncultured Myxococcales bacterium
ATCGGCAACAGCGGCACCTTCGACTTCAAGTCGATGAAGCCGGTCAAGGATGGCCTGTTCGACATCGGCAAGACTGGCGGCGCCGAGGGTCTGCGCTTCAGCAAGATCTCGCTACCAGCCAAGATCCCCAATCCCCTGGCCGAGCCGGCGATCACCCGTCTGATGGGCGTCACGGGCGCCCAGTTCGAGCGCATCCTCGGTGGCAAGGAAGAGCTCGACGGCAAGACTGGCCCCGACGCGATCGAGGCGGCCCTCAAGGGCATCGACGTCGACAAGGCTCTCGAAGAGGCCAAGGGCGCCGTGCGCAGCGGGTCCGGCTCTCAGCGCGACGCGGCCATCAAGAAGATGGGCGCGAAAGTCGTGGCGGCCTGCTGCCTGATTGATCGCTCGGCGGGCAAGGCCAAGGTCGGCGTGCCGCTGATCGCTTTGGCGGAATGGAAAGTCTCCGCCTGGCCGGCCGACAAGCTGCCGCCGCATCTGCGCAACATTCCCGCCGTCAAGCCCGGCTCGCGTGGACTTGTTTAAGGATCGACCGTGACCAAGCTGCGACTGGGCGTCAACATCGATCATGTGGCGACGGTGCGCAACGCGCGCGGCGGGGCCGTGCCCGATCCCGTGCGCGCCGCGCTGCTGGCCGGCATCGCCGAAACGTCCGGGCTGCACCGCGCAAGCCTCGAGCGGCTGTGCGATCTGTGGGCGCGGGCTTGGATGCCGCCAGGTCCAGAACGGCTGTGGCAACGCGGACTTGGCCATCTGCCCGCCGATTCCTTCGCGCCCCTGGACACCGTCGCCGTGGTCGCGCCGGGCAATCTGTGCGTCGCGACGTGGCAGGCGGTGCTCGAGCCGCTGCTGGCGGGCTGCCGCGTGCGCGTGCGCTCGGGCTCGGGCGATCCGCTTGCAGCCAGCAACCTCGCAACAGCGCTAGGTTTTCTCGATGCGGACCTGGCGGCGCGCATCGAACCGTCCAGCTTCGATCGCGCCGATCGCGCCGGCTGGGCGCGCTGGCTGCACGGGACGGACGCACTGGCGATCTACGGCGGCGATCAAGCGATTGCCGCCGTGCTGCACCTGGCTGGCGAGGCGGGCTATGCCGGCCGCGTCCGCTGCCACGGCGAGATGCAGTCCTTCGCGGCGATCGCCGTGCAAGCGCTGGACACGCCCGGCCTCTGGCACGCGCTGGCCCACGACGCCTTGATCGCGGATGGCCGCGGCTGCATGTCGCTGCGCCTCGTGGTGCTGGTCGGCACGTTGCAGCCGCAGCAGGAGCGCGAAGTGCACGACGCCCTGGCCCGCGCGCTCGCCGAAGTGGCGGCCAGGCTGCCGGCCGGTTCGATCGCGCCGCAGTGGCGCGCCGCGCAGACGCTGGCGGGCGATGCTTGCGAGTTCGCGGCGGCGCTGGGGCAGCTCGACTTCACGCGTGGATCGGACTGGTGGCTGGCCAGCCAATGGCGCCCTGCGGGAGATGGCGGCTGCGTGCCGCCGACCGCGGCGGCGCTGGGTCCGGGCGCGCGCTCCCTGGTCGTGCGCACCGTGCCCGATTGGCCGGCGCTGGAGGCGCTGCTGGCCCCGATGCGCGGTCACCTG
>CAIXAA010000785.1 GCA_903917305.1 uncultured Myxococcales bacterium
GGCAGGCGCCGCAGCTGAACGAACCAGGCTCGTTGACGCACACCGTCAGCGCGTCGCAACCGCCGTTGCTCACGAGGCATTCGTTGACGTCGCCGCAGGACGCCGGCGCACCGACGTTGTTCGTGCACGTCCACGCCGCCGGGTCGCCGCAGCCGCCGTTGCCGGTCAGGCACTCGTCGATGTCCGCGCAGGTGGGCGGCGCGCCGAAGTTGTTGCTGCAGCTGAAGAACGACGCGCTGCCGCACCCGCCGTTGTCGGTCAGGCACTCGTTGATGTCGCTGCACGTCACGCCGTCGCCGGTCAGGCCGTCGTGGCACACGCAGGAGAAGCTGCCGGGCGCATTCAAGCAGCTCGCGTTCACGTCGCAGCCGCCGTGGTTGGTCAGGCACTCGTTGACGTCGGCGCAGTCCGGCGCCGTGCCCGCGTAGCCGGCATCGCAGGAGCAGGTGCCGGCCTGGCACGCGGCGTTGGGGCCGCCGCACGAGGCGCCATCGGTGACGGCGGCGACCTTGCAGCCCAGCGCAGTGTCGCAGCTGTCGACGGTGCAGGGGTTGCCGTCATCGCAGACCAGCGGTCCCTTGGTCGTGCAAGCGCCGCCAGCGCACTGGTCGCCGGTGGTGCAAGCGTCGCCATCGGTGCAGGTCGCCGCGTTGAACAGCGCCACGCAGCCGTCCTGCGCGTTGCAGCTGTCCGTCGTGCACAAGTTGCCGTCATCGCAGGAGATCGCAAGGCCGGGGAGGCAGGAGCCGCCCGCGCAGCTGTCGCCCAGCGTGCAAGCGCTGCCGTCCGAGCACTCCGCGTTGTTGGCCACGAACACGCAGCCGCTCGCCGAATTGCAGGTGTCGTTCGTGCAGACGTTGCCGTCGTCGCAGCTCAGCGCGGCGCCCGGCGTGCAGGCGCTGTCGACGCAGGCGTCGCCGGTCGTGCAGGCGTCGCCGTCGCTGCACGGCGCGGTCGTCGCCACGTTCTGGCAGCCGGTGACCGGGTGGCAGGCGTCCGCGGTGCAGCTGTTGCCGTCATCGCAGCTCTTGGCGGCGCCCGGCTGGCAGGCGCTGCTGGCGCACGCGTCGCCGACCGTGCAGGCGTCATTGTCGGTGCAGGTCGCGGTGTTGGCGAGGAACACGCAGCCGCTGTCCGGGTTGCAGCTGTCGTCCGTGCAGACGTTCGCGTCGTCGCAGACCTTGGCCGCGCCGCCGACGCACGCGCCGCTGGCGCACGCATCGCCGGTCGTGCACAAGCTGCCGTCTGAGCAAGGTGCTGTATTGAAAGCAGAAGTGCAACCGGTGACCGCGTCGCAGGTCTCCGTCGTGCACGGGTTCTTGTCGTCGCACACCGAAGGCGCGGTCGGCACGCAGGCGCCGTTCGTGCAGGTGTCGCCGGTCGTGCAGTTGTTGAAGTCATTGCAAGGCAACGTGTTGTTGGTGAACACGCAGCCGCCCGCCGCGCAGGAGTCGGTCGTGCACGGGTTGTCGTCGTTGCAGTCCTTCACCGCGCCCGGCACGCAAACGCCGACGGCGCACTGATCGCCGATGGTGCAGGCGTTGCCGTCGTCGCAGCTGACGGCGCCGATCTTGGTGTGCGAGCAACCGGTCGTCACCGCGCAATCGTCGAGGGTGCAGGCATTGCCGTCGTCGCAGCTCGAGACGTCGCCCGCGAGGCACACGCCGCCCTGGCACTTGTCGTTCGTCGTGCAGACGTTGCCGTCCGAGCACTTGGCCGCATTGTTGTTCGCCGTGGTGCAGCCGCTCGCCGCGTCGCAGCCATCGGTGGTGCAGGGGTTGCCGTCGTCGCAGCTCAGCGCGGAGCCCGGCTTGCACGCCGAGTTCGCGCACTTGTCGCCCACGGTGCACGCGCTGCCGTCCGAGCAGGGCGCCGTGTTCGCCGTGTGGATGCAACCCGTCGCCGGCACGCAGGCATCGTCCGTGCACGGGTTCTGGTCATCGCAGCTCACCGTCGTCGCCGCGGTGCAGACGCCGTTCGTGCAGGCGTCGCCGGTCGTGCAGGCATTGCCGTCCGAGCAGCTCGCGCTGTTGTCCGGCGCGTACGTGCAGCCGGTCGCCTTGTCGCACGCCGTGCCGGTGCACGGGTTGTTGTCGTTGCATGCCGCCGCCGAGCCGGGGACGCACACGCCCGCCGCGCAGGTGTCGCCCAGCGTGCAGGCGTCGCCATCCGAGCAGATCCCCGCCGGATCCGCGACGTGGATGCAGCCCAGGTCGGCATCGCAAGCATCGATGGTGCAACCGTTCTTGTCGTCGCAGTCCGGCGCCTGGCCCGCGACGCACGCGCCGCCGGAACAAAGATCGCCCACCGTGCACGCATTGCCGTCCGAGCAGGTGGCCGAGTCGTCCACCACGTTGGCGCAACCGCCGACCGCGCTGCAAGTGTCCACCGTGCAAGGGTTTCCGTCTTCGCACGTGTCCACCGCGCCGGGCTGGCAGACCATGGCCACGCAAGCGTCGCCGATCGTGCACGCGTTGCCGTCGGAGCACTTGCCGGTCGGGTCCGCCACCTGGATGCAGCCCACGCCCGAGTCGCAAGAGTCGATGGTGCAAGGGTTTCCGTCGTCGCACACGGTCGGTGCGCCCGGCAGGCATGCGGCGTCCTGGCACTTGTCGCCGCTGGTGCACGCGTTGCCGTCATCGCAGGAGCCGTTGGCGTTCGCGTGCACGCAGCCCGTCGTGTTGTCGCAGTTGTCGATTGTGCACGGGTTTGCGTCGTCGCAGCCGGGTCCCGCGCCGCCGATGCAGGCGCCGCCGGTGCAGACATCGCCGCCGGTGCAGGCGTTGCCGTCGGAGCAGGGCAGGGCGTTGTTGTCATGGCTGCACGCGCCGAACACGCAAGCGTCGGTCGTGCAAGGGTTGTCGTCGGAGCAGTTCTTCGGCGCGCCGCCGCAGATGCCGGCAAGGCAGGTGTCGTTCACGGTGCAGGGGTCCGCGTCGTCGCACGGCGTGGCGTCGTCGGCGGTCTGCACGGCGCACTGGCCGTTCTCCCCGCAAACCGCGACCTTGCACGCCTCGGCAGGCGCCGGGCAGTCGGCCGCGGTGGCGCACGTGCCGGAGTCGCCGCCCACGTCGGACTGGTCCTCGTCCTTGGCGTTCCCATCGTCCGTGCCGACATCGAAGACGTCCAAGCCCTCGACATCCGGCGTGATCGTCTCCTTGCCGGCCCCATCCTGCAAGGTCACGTCGCCGAGCACGGAGTCCGTCAGCTTGCCGTCCTTGCCCGCGCCATCGACGACGGCGTCGCCCGGCCCCAGATCGGACAGCACGGAATCGGGAATGTTGCCGCTGTCCTGCGGGTTGTTCACCGTCGGAGGAGCGCTCGTGCATCCTGCCAGAAGGCCAAGCACGAGGAGCGCGCGCAACGCGCGACAGCGGGAAGACGTGAAGGAATTCATTGTGATCCTGATCATGGGCAGCTGGGGCGTGTCCGGAAGCGGAGCGGGTTGAGCGACCACTCAACAGAGAGGTGCGCTTCTGCCTTGCCGTCGTCGAACCCGGCACGCAGAACCGCAGCAGCTAGACTACGACACGCGCATGGGGCAAAGCAACACAAAGACGGACGCAAAGCGTGGCGTTCTGCCACACTTGTGTAGAGATGTGAAGGTGGGTTGAGGGAGCGGCGACCACGGCAATCGCGCGGTCTAGAACGGCAAATGGGCCAGCGCCGACATCGCCTCGCCGTCTTCGGGCCGCAGCCGCAGGACGTGCTGGAGGGCTGCGCGGGCGGAACCGACATCGGCTGCCTGCAGATCGAAGGCGGCAGCTTGCAGCCACGCCTGCGGCGCCCTTGCACTGCGCGCCGCGTGGCGCACCTGATCGTTGAGCCGGCGCGCCGCAGCGCGATCGCCGGTCTGCCAGAGCGCCTCCGCCGCCGCCAGACGCACGCGATCCTGGGCTTCGGTGTCCAGCGGTGGCTGCTGCGCGCCAAGCTGCGCCAGCGCTTCCTCCAGCTGCGCCCGCGCCGGGGCGCCCGCCTCGTGCAGCAGCCGCGCGTACGCCGCCGTCGCGGATCGGTCGAAGTCGAAGCCGTAGCTCGGCCCGGGGCCGCGCCGCAATTGCTCCATGAAGTGGCCATGTTGCAGCCGCATCTGGTCCTGCGGCGCCGGCGGCGGCGGCCCCAGCGCGGCCGGCGGGCGGCCCAGCAGCAGCGCCACGGCGTGCGCCTCGCGGGCGAACAGCGCGGCGTAGAGATGCGTGCGATCTTCCACGCTTTCCCAGCCGGGGATCCCGTCCGACGCCGCCAGCTCGCGCTCGCGCAGGGTGTCGCGCAGCAGCAGGTGCTCCTCGGTCGCGATGCGGCGGATCAGCGCGTTGGTCGCGGCGCCGGCGCGCTCGCGCGGCCACATGGCCAGCTCGCGCTCCAAGTGTGCCCGCGCGTTGGTGTTGTCGCCGTCCTGGGCCAGCCACTCGGCCAGTTCGTGCTCCACCGACCGCGACGGCAACCGCTGCGCCAGCGCCAGGAGTTGCTGTTTGGCCTCCTCCTTGTGCCCCAACGCCCGCGTCAGCCGCGCGTCGCGCAGGCCGCGGCGCAGCGCGTCCGAGAGCTGTTCCTGAGGCGGCATCCAGTAGTTCGGCGTCATCGTCGTGATCACGAGCTGGAACCCGCGCTGGCGGGCGACCTGCGCGGCGTGGTGCAGGAAGGCCGCGAAGCGGGCGGAGCGCGGCGCCTGTGCAGCATCCGGCGCGGGCGCCTCCGCCACCGTGCCCAGGTGCGTTCCCAACGAAAGCAGCCGGCTATGGGCGCCCAGCCAGGCCAGGCGCAAGAGCAGCGGGTTCTGCGGGTAGCGAAACTCCAGGTTGTGGCCGAACACCAGCACGACCGCTTGAGGTTGCGCGGCGGCGACCTCCTCGAAGCGGCGCTCGACGTCCTCCAGCCCGGAGGCCGGCTGGCCGCAGCTCGCCACGCGCATGCCGGCACCGGGAAGCTGAGCCAATTCCTTGAGGTAGCGGCCGAGGTAGAACGCGCTCGACTCGCCGACGACCGCGATGCGGTAGGCGCCGCCCTCGCGCGGTCCCAACAGGTCCTGCGCGCCGCAGGGAGGCAGGAAGCCGACGGCACGGTCCAAGTACTCGAGAGTGCTGGGATCATCGGGCTGCGTGGCGCGGACGATGCCCTCGGCGATCCCGAAGAGGCCGAGCAAGCCCGTCAGCGCGCCGGCAGACACGGCCAGGCGCGGCCATCGACGTGCGGATGCAGGTGCGGGAGCGTCGTTGGCGGCCAAGGCAGGCTCCTCACCGCACCATCAAGTAGGCCCAGCTGATCGTGGCGCGATCGCCGTAGTCGGGGTACCAGCAGGCGACGTTGCCGCTCGTCGGTTTGCCCTGCACGCCGCAGATGTTGGCGCGGCCGCCGACGCCGAGCCAGGAGTCGACCGAGCCGCAGTCGTCCTCGTTGTTGCCGAGGATGCCGACGCGCACGCCTGCGCTGCCGGTCGACTGGATGTTCAAGCCCTCGGCATGACAGTGGATTTGCAGCGAAGCGTTCGCCAGCAGCGTCTCCCACGCGAACACCCCGGCCTTGGTCGGCAGCGGCTTGCCGCCGGCAAAAGCGTCGCGCAGCGAAGGCGCCGCCACGTCCAGCACCAGCCAGCGCAGCGGCCCGACCTTGCCGTCCTTGTCCACGGCGCGCAGCCCGACGCGCAGTTGCTGCAGCGGCAGCGTCCAGAACGAAGGCAGCTTCGCGGTCGCGGCGTCCAGCGCTGCGGACCCCGGGTTGATCGCGACCGAATCCGTCCAGAGCGGCGCATCGTAATCCGCCTTGGGATCCGCGCCGTCGAGCTTCAGGGCCAGCGTCCAGCCCCCGCCGTCGCCGCCCAGGTCGCACCACGCCTGGAACGGCGCCGCGCTGCCGGCGCCATCCGCGTCGATCCAGTACACGCCGCTGATCGCGCCCGGCGTGGCCTTTTGCACGGCAAGGCAACTGCTCGGAATTGCGTCAGATTTTGGCATGATGCAGCCGGCCGCGCCGCACGCCCCGCCTTGGCCGCACGCCGCGCCGACCGCGAGCGCCGTGTGCGAGCAGCCGGCGCCGGGCGCGCAGGCGTCGAGCGTGCACGCGTCGTCGTCATTGCAATCTCTCGGTTTGTCCGGCTTCTGGCAGGCGCCGCCAGCGCACGTCGCGCCGACGTCGCAGCCCAGCGGGTCATCGCAGCCGGTCGCCAGCATCCGCGCGCAGATGCGGCAGGGCGCGGCCGAGCCGTCCGCGTCGTTCCAGGTGCCACCGGGCAGCAACTCGGCAAAGTCTTCGTTGCCGCCGGAGTTGTTCGGTTCATTCTCGGCCCACGCGCCGAAGTGGACGTGCGTGCCGTCGCTCCACCGCCACGCGCCCTCCTGCACGGCGTCGCTGGCGCCGATCCAGGCCGCGGCGTCCTTGCCGCAGCCGGCGTCGGCGACGTCGCGCAACCAGGCGTTTTCTTCCGAATTGCGCACGCTTGCCAGCTCTCCGCCCCATCCCTGGCAGGCCTTGCGCGCTTGCAGCCACGTGCCCGCGGCGGGGAAGGCTTGTGCGCACCGTCCCCACTTCTCCACCGCGCTGCCCGTGCACGGCGCAGGCAGCGGCACAGGCAGGGAGACGCAGCCGCCCACGGGTTCGCACGTCTCATAGGTGCACGCGTTGCCGTCGTCGCAGGGCTTCCACTTGCCTTGCACGCAGTCTCCGTCGGCGCAAAAAGACGGGTCCAAACAGACGTTGCCGTCATGGCATTGCGCGGTGTTGTGCGTGTACGTGCATCCGACCGACGTCTTGCAGCTGTCGTCCGTGCACTCGTTGCCGTCGTCGCACGTCTTGGCTTTGCCCGGGATGCACACGTCGTTCTTGCAGGCATCGCCGATGGTGCATTCGTCGCCGTCCTGGCACGGGCCATTGCCCAGCGTGTGGACGCAGCCCGTGGCGGGTGCGCAGTTGTCGTCGCTGCAGGCGTCGCCGTCATCGCAAGGGTCGAGAATGCCAGCGGTACACGCCGCGTCGACGCAAGCGCCGCCGTAGGTGCAGGGGTTGCCGTCGTCGCATTCCTCGTCGGCCGTGCAGGCGCATCCGGCACCGCCCGGGCAGGGAGACACGGTCGCGGAGACGTCGGCGCCGAGATCCGCGCCGACGCTGGCGTCCACGGAAGCGGTGTCGGGCGCGCGCAGGGCGGCGTCGATCGAGGCGGTGTGGGCGCCCGGCGAAGCGCCGCACGCAGCGCAGGCGAGGATCAGGAGCAGGGCGCGGCCACGAACGAAAGCGGAGGTCATGTCGTCTCTTCTCGGCTTTCCAGCCGCGGCGGAGGATGGCATTGCGGTGCGCGGCGCACAACCAAATGATCGGCCTGGAGGCAAACCGGAACCAAGGGGCCCCCGCGGGCCCGAAGGGACGGGCGAGTCCGGCGGACTCGTCCGAGCGGGGACCGGAACCCGAACCCGAACCCGAACCCGAACCCGCGACCGATTGACCTTCCCTGCGCCGCCGCGCACACTTCCCGTTCGTTCCAGCCGCGCGGAGCTCACGGTGGCCGTAGACAACGATCCCCCCCTCGAACGCGTCGTCGCTGAGGTCGTTCGCCGCATGTTGGCGGACTCCGGCGCGGAGCCGGCCGGCAAGCCGCGCCGCCGTCGCGACGATGCGCCCGTGCGCCGCGGCAGCACCGCCTGGCGCGAGCGCCTGACCACGCCCGAATCCGCCCAGGACGTCTTCTCCAGCGATCCGAACCCGCGCCGCTCGCCGCTGCCTGGCCTGCAACGCCTGGCCAACGCCGAAGCGCTCGAACCGCTGACGCAAGCCACGCCGGCGCGGCTGGGCATCGGTCGCGCGGGGCTGCGCTATCCGACGCAGACCTACCTGACGCTGCGCGGCGACCACGCCGTGGCCAAGGATGCGGTCGTCAGCGAGCCGACGCCGGAGTTCCTGCAGAAGCTGGGCGCGATCGAACTGCGCACGAAGGCTCTGGATCTCGAGACATTTCTCCTGCAGCCGGATCTGGGCCGCGTCCTCGACGACGCGTCCCTGGCGCGGATCAAGCACGACGGCACGCGCAACGCGGAGGTGCAGATCATCTTCGCCGATGGCCTGTCCGCCTGGGCCGCCGACCGCAACGC
Organism: uncultured Myxococcales bacterium; assembly: GCA_903917305.1. Lineage (GTDB taxonomy): Bacteria > Myxococcota_A > UBA9042 > UBA9042 > UBA9042 > CAIXAA01. The sequence goes on from CAIXAA010000785.1 coordinate 8,076, forward strand.
CGCGCTTTTGCCCGCTTTGCAGCGCGCGCTGACCGCCGGCGGCTTCTCGCACGGCAAGCCGATCTGGGTGAACCGCGGGCGCATCGCCGTCGCCGACCAGATCGGCGTGGAGCTCGGCGCCAAGGCGACGCTCATCTGTCTGGGCGAGAGGCCCGGTCTGGGCACCGGCGATTCGCTGTCGATCTACCTCGCGTGGAACCCCGCGATCGGCCAAGACAACGCCGAGAAGAACTGCATCTCCAACGTCCGCCCCGCCGGCTTCTCCGTCGAGGAGGCCGCGCGCCAGACCGTCGTCCTCCTGCAAAAGGCCCGTGAAATCGGCAAGGGCGGCCTCGCCATCGGCCGCGAGACCGACGGGAGTGCGCGATGAGCCTGCCCGCCTTCCTGCCCGCGGATCTGCTGCCGCTGCGGCCCAAGCTGCTGACCTGTCGCGCGATTCCCTTTGCGGCGCCGGAGTTGCGCGACGCGCTCGGCTGCCGCGCGGCGCACACGTCGCTGGGGCTCGTGACGGCCGACCAGGACGACTCCATGTACGCCGCGCTCGACCACGCGACCAAGTTCGCCCGCGTCGATGTCGTGTATGCGAAAAGCCTTTATGCGGGCGCTGCCCACGCTTCCGGGCCGCTCTCCGGCGAGATCCTCGGCGTGCTGGCCGCCGAAGATCCGGACGAGATCCTCGAAGGCCTGGCCGCGCTTCGCGCCTATCTCGCTGAGTTTGCGTGCTTCTACACGCTGCCGGGTGGTTCGCAGCCGGCCTTCTTCCCGCATGTCATCGCGGAGACCGGCGAGTACCTCTCCGCCGCCGCTGGCATCGCGCGCGGTGAGCCGCTGGCCTATCTCATTGCGCCGCCGACGGAATCCATGGTCGGTATCGATGCCGCGCTCAAGGCGGCGGACGTGCGCCTGTGCCGCTTCTTTGGTCCGCCGACCGAGACCAACTACGGCGGTGCCTACCTGACCGGGACGTTGTACGCGGTCCAAGCCGCAGCTGCTGCGTTTGCCGAAGCGATCTCGGATGTTGCACGACGGCCCCTCGAAGCCGCGCGCCGCGCCCCGAGTGAGCGAAGTTGAGGCCAGCGTGAGCGCGCCGCGGCCCCACCGCCCGGAGCTGCACAGCTCGATCGCCCAGATCGACTTGAGTCACCTCGGTTTTCGCATCGAAGGCCAGTCGATCGCCGGCGTCGAGACCTGGCTGCGCATTCCGCAGTGGAGCCTGGGCATCGACGTCGGTCGCTCCCCGGATCACATCGTTCGCTGCCGGCACCTCGCGCTGACGCACGCGCACATGGACCACGCCGGCGGGCTGGCGCAGTACCTCGCGATGCGACGGCTGTACAGCCTTGGAACGTCGACGGTTTATGCGCCAGAGGCGGCGTGCGCGGACCTCACCACGTTGGTCAACGCGTGGCAGCGGCTGCACGGTCACGACTTCGATTGGCGCCTCAAGCCGATGCAGCCGGGCGAGGAGGCGGAGCTGGGTGGCGGCCGTTTCCTGCGTGCTTTCGCGGTGCAACACGTCGTGCCCGCCCTGGGCTACGCCGTGTTCGAGAGGCCGCGCAAGCTGCGCCCGGAGTACGTCGGCCAGCCCGGCGAGGTGCTGCGCGAGCTGGCGGCGCGCGGCGTGGTGACGACGACGCAGTCGGACCGCGTGCTGCTCGGCGTGTCCGGCGATTCGCTGGTGTCGGTGCTGGAGACGTCGCGGGATCTGCAGCAAGCCGAAGTCGCGCTGTGCGAAGTCACGTTCCTCGATGGCCGCCGCAGCGTGGCCGACGCGCACGTCGGCGCCCACATCCACCTGGACGAGCTGATCGAGCGCAGCGAACTGCTCGCCTGCCGGCACTTCGTGCCGTACCACATCAGCCAGATCTACTCGGTGCGCGAGGCGCAGGAGCTGCTGCAAACGCGGCTGCCGCCGTCCCTGGCGGAGCGCACGCATCCGCTGCTGCCGTACGACCGCGCGCGGCCGCCCTCCGGGACGCAACTCGCGACGTAGGACGGCTTGGGCCTGCACGCATTCCGGTGTACCCTACGCCGCGCCACCGTGCCGCCCTGGAACCGGCTGGCGAGGACCGAGATGCTGCGGCTGAGCCCTTTGCACTTGCACCAACCCCGTGATCTTGCGCAGGCTGTTGCGCTGCTTGCGGAGCATGGGCCGCAGGCGCGCCTCATCGCGGGCGGCACGGACGTGCTGCCGTCGCTCAAGCTGGGCCAGACGCAGGCGGGCGTGCTGGTGTCGCTGCGGCGCGTGCCGGAGCTGCTGGGAATCGACTTGCAGGACGGCCAGTTGCGTATCGGCGCCGGCACGCGCCTCGCCGAGATCGCCACCGACGCAGACGTTCTCGCGCACCTGCCTGCCCTCGCGCACGCCGCCTCGCGCGTGGCCAGCCCGCAGATCCGCAACATGGGAACATTGGGCGGCAACCTCTGTTTGGACACGCGCTGCCGCTTCATCAACCAGAGCGACCTGTGGCGCGAAGCGCTCGGCGGCTGCCTCAAGTCGCACGGCAGCGAGTGCCACGTCGTGCCCGGCGGCCAGAACTGCGTGGCGGCGTTGTCTTCGGACACGGCGCCGGTGCTCATCGCCTACGGTGCGACGCTGGAACTGCTGGGACCGCAAGGAACCCGCGAGCTTGCGCTCGTCGATCTCTACGGCGCCGACGGTCGGCACCACGTGCTGCTGCAGCCTGGCGAAGTGCTGGTCGCGGTGCGCGTGCCGCTGCCGGGTCCGGGGACGCGCGTGGCGTACCGCAAGTGGGCCGTGCGAAAAAGCATCGACTTCCCCTTGGTTTCTGTCGCCGTGCGCCTCGACGTCGCCGCTGGCCGGCTGACCGGCGGCACGCTGGCGGCCGGCGCCCTGAATCCGCGGCCGCGCGTGCTGGATCTGGCGAAGTGGGCGGGTCGCGCCGTCGACGCCGATCTGGCCGCGGAGCTTGGCCAATTCGCCTTTGATCGCTGCCGCCCCTTGCCCAACGTGCCCTACGACGCCGAGTACCGCCGCGAGCGCCTCGCCGTCGAGGTGCGCCGCGCCGTGCTCGAACTCGGCGTGATTCCTTCCTGAACGACCTGTGCCAGCCCTCCCGGAGATGCCCGATGCAGCAAGAGAACAACGACATCATCTACGACTGGAACGAGATCAAGCGCCACGGGCCCGTCATCGACAAGGGCTTCAAGCTGGTCGACGAGACGCTGCGCGACGGCATCCAATCGCCGTCAATCACCAATCCGCACATCGAGCAGAAGCTCGAGATCCTGCACTGCATGGAGAACCTCGGCATCGAGGTGGCGGACATCGGCCTGCCGGGCGCCGGCGCGCAGGCGGTGGCGGACGTGACGCGGCTGGCCGAAGAGATTCGCGACCAGCACATGAACATCAAGGCGAATTGCGCGGCGCGCACGCACCTCGCGGACGTGCAGTCGATCGTCGATATCTCGCAAAAGACCGGCGTTGAGCTGGAAGTGTGTGCGTTCATTGGTTCTTCGCCCATCCGGCAGCTGGTGGAGCACTGGAACCTCGACCAGATGAAGAAGCTGGTGACGGATTCGATGGACCTGGCCGTGAAGAACGGGCTGCCGGTCAGCTTCGTCACCGAGGACACGATTCGCTCGAACCCCAAGACGTTGAGCGAGCTGTTCCGCGCGGCGATCGACCACGGCGCGACGCGGCTGATCCTGACGGACACCGTCGGGCACGCGACGCCGGATGGGCTCGTGAATCTGCTGGCTTTCACGCGGCACGTCATCGCGGAGACCGGCGCCAACGTCGAAATCGACTGGCACGGGCACAATGATCGCGGTTTGTCGCTCACTTTGTGCCTTTCCGCGCTCGAAAACGGCGTCAATCGCGTGCACGGCACCTGCCTGGGTGTCGGCGAGCGCGTGGGAAATGCCAGCATTGACATGGTGTTGCTCAACCTCAAGCTGCTGGGCGTCATCGACCGCGATCTGCGCCAATTGAAGACCTACGTCGACAAGGTCAGCAAGTACTACGGCGTGGAAATCCCGTACAACTACCCGGCTTTTGGCACGGATGCCTTCCGCACGGCGACGGGCGTGCATGCCGCCGCCATCGCCAAAGCGCTGATGAGCGGCCGCCGCGACCTCGCCGACCGCGTCTACTCCTCGGTGCCGGCCAAGGACGTGGGCTGCCGGCAGCGCATCGAAATCGGCTTCTACAGCGGCAAGGCGAACGTGCAAGTGTGGCTGATGGAACATGACATGGAGCCGACCGAGGAGCGCGTGCAGATGGTCCTGGCGCGCGCCAAGGCGTCCGACGCGACGCTGACCGATGTGCAGATCCTCGAAGCCCTGGCGGGCCAAGGTCCCGTGGCTGCCGCGGCGGAAGGCTAGGCGATGCAAAGCGAGCCCACCGGGCGGCCCATGACGGCGGAAGAAGGGCGGCACGCCGAAGGGTTTCCCATCCTGGTCGCGGGGTTGGGAGCAGTCGGCGTCGCCGTCGTGCACCGGCTGCATGCGCTGGGCGTGCCGGTGCGCGCCGTGCTGTCGCCGCTGGACCGTCAGCGGATGAGCGTGGAGCTGGCGGCGCTGGGCATCGATCTCGTGGTCGGCAGCGGCAACTGGGGCGCGGATCTGGCGCGCCAGGATCTCGCCTCGGCGGGCGGCGTCGTGCTGGCCGCGGACGACGACGCGCAGAACGTCGATGCCTGCCTCATCGTGCGGCGCGCAAGCCCGGATGTGCCGATCCTGGTGCGCGTCTCGGACCCGACGCTGGTGCGCTTCCTGCAGATGACCGTGCCGCATCTCGATGTGTATTCGATGGGTTCGACGACGGCGCCCGTGGCGGCCGAGCTGGCGATGCACCTCCTGAGCGAGCGTCAGGCGCACCCGCATGCGCCCCCGGCGCGCAAGCCGTTGCCGACGGCGCGGCCGGGCGCCGTGCTGGCTTGGACCCTGCTTGGCTGCCTGCTGACCGTGGTGCCCGCGGCGCTGCTCATCGCCGGCGCGCTGCACCTGCCGTTGCTGACCGCGGCGCACGCGGCGTGGATGGCGCTGATCGCCAACGCCGAAATCGGCTCGCGCCTGCTGCAGGCGCCGCCGCTGGTGCGGACCATCTCGTTCGTGCTGGCGATTGCCGGCAAGGTCGCGCTGCTGTGCGGCGTGGGTCTGCTGCTCGACTGGCTGCTGACGCTGCGGCTGCCGGGCGTGGCGGCGAGCACGCCGGTGCGAAGTCAGGGCCACGTCGTGGTTTTTGGCGCAGGCAACGTCGGCGCCCGCGTCGCGGAGCTGATGCACAAACGGCGCGTGATGGTCGTGGTGGTCGAGGCCAACGGCAGCATCCGCAACGTGCAACGGCTGCGCTCCAAGGGCATCAAGGTCATCGTCGGCGACGCGACGATCGAGGAAACGCTGCAGGTTTCAGGCGCCTATGCGGCCGGCATTGCGCTGGCGCTGACGAACTCCGACGCGGTCAACCTCAACATCGGCCTGCAGATGTCCGACAAGAAGGTCGGCGTGCCCACCGTCGTGCGGCTGATTTCCCCAGAGTTGAGCGGCCATGTCGCCGCCTACCAGGACATGGTGCCGGTCTCGCCGGTGGCGGAGACGGCGAGCCACGTGTGCCGCACGGCGGAGCGGGTGCGCATCGAGCGGGTTTCGCTGCGCCACCCGACCCAGCCGCCGCCGGAGATGGCGCGGCCGACCGGGCGCTTCGCCGGGCCGGAGTTCCAGCCGCCGCAACAGGGCATGGCGCAAGGGGAAGATGCGCTGGCGGCGCCGGCCGCTGCCGATGCGGAGTCGGGGCATGAAGCGTAGCGTGCGACTGCGAGCCGTGGTCGGCCTGGCCTGGCTGGTCATGACGGCATGCGGCGGCGGTCGCGCCCAAGTTGTCGATACGGTGCGGGATCCGGTCCCGGCTCCGGCTCCGGCTCCGGTTCGGGATCCGGTTCCGGTGCCAGTCCCGGTTGCGGCCCCGGCCCCGGTTCCGGCGGCCGCAAGCGCGACCGACGCTGGCTTGCCGACGGACGCCGACCTCGCCGACAGCTGGGCTCGCGTCTTTTTGCGCGCCAATCCAGGCCCTTGCCAATACGTCGCCTACGAGCTCAGCGTGCGCGGGCCGGCCGGCGTCGCCTCGCACGTCCGCGGCTTCATGGGCCGCCGCGACGCCGTGACCCGCACGGAGCTGCTGCCACGCGAGGAGTTGCGCCGTGTCTTCGGGGCTTTGCGCGACATGGGCGCGCTGGAGCTGCCGCATCCGCCGCTGCCGTCGTCTTCCGCGGTGCCGGCCAAGGTCAAGGGACGCAAGGGCGCGCCGCTGCTGCAGGCCGCCACGGACGAGAGGGGCGGCCCCGCGCACTCCGATGTGCCGATCTACGAACTCAGTTTTCGCCTTGGCGGCAAGGAGAACACGCTGCTGGTCGCCGATCCGTACCGCCAGGCGGACCGGCGCCTTGCCGCGTTCATCAACACCGTGCGGCGCGTCGCGCAGAAGACCGCGGGCGACATCGGCTACCACGGGCCTTCGGGCGAAGCGGGCGCGGAGGGCTACCTGTTCATCGACAGCGTTCCCGGCGCCCGTGTCACGATCGATGGCGTGCAACTTGCGGATGAGACACCGATCCTGGCCTACACGCTTGCGCCGGGCAGCCACACCGTGATTCTGGAGAACGCGGAGCTGGGCCTGAAGCGCGACTACAAGGTGCGCATCCAACCGGGCTTGACGACTTCGCTGGAAGTGGACCTGCGATGACCCTGCCGATCGTCCGCTCGCTCGCGGCGCTGCGCGATACGCACCTGCGGCTGCGGCGCGTGGCGCAGTACCTGCGCGAGGAAGACGCGGACGCGGCGGTGGCGGCCATCGACTTCGCGGCGCAGGACGTGCGCGACGAGCAGCTGCGCGCCTTCTACCTGACCGTGTTGCACCTCATTCTCTACGTGCGGCCGCGGCCGGCGCTGCCGGGCGGGCCGCTGCCGCCGCCGGATCACAAGTGGGTGCTGGGCGATCTGCGCGTGGCGACGCTGGCGGGGGCGGCGTCGCGGGCGCACCTGGCGCTGCCGGCGCGGTTGCTGCGCGAGGCGTTCCTGCCGCCGACGCCGCTGGACGCGATCCTGCCCAAGGTGCATCCGAGCATCGAGAAGATCACGCTGGGTCGCCGGCGGGAGCGCGCGCGCTTGCCTGCCCGCGATCAGTGGCTGCCGCTGCTGCTCGACACGACGCCCGCCGTCGTGCAGCTGCTGGGCGAGAACCCGCGCGTGACCCAGGCGCATGCCCTGGACATCGCGACGCTGCGGCCGACGCACGCGTATGCGTTGGAGGCGCTGCTGCTGTCGTTCCGCTGGCTGAGCGACGTCAAGATTGCCGAGGCGGTCGCGCGCAATCCCGCGGCGCCGGGGTGGCTGGCGCAGGGGCTGGAGCCGCTGCTGCCGCGGGCGCGCGCGCCGGCGATCGTGGACCTGGAGCCGCTTGTGCTGCAGCTGGATCTGCCCGAACCGGAGCCGGAACCCGAGCCGGAGCCGGAGCCGGAACCCGAACCGGAGCCGGAACCGGAGCCGGAGCCGGAGCCCGAACCGGAACCGGAGCCCGAGCCCGAGCCCGAACCGGAGCCCGTGCCGGATCCCTAGCGCTCTTCGCGGGTCACCGTGCGCAGCTCGCCGTCACCGTACAAGTCCATGTAACCGCGCCGCAATCCGTAGCAGTGCCCGTCGTACATGCAGCCCTTGCAGGCCGTGCCGCGCACGAACTCGTCGGAATCGCACACGGCGTTCAACTCCGCAGGCTTGAACTTGCGTTGAATTTCCGGGGGTATCACGCACAGCGGGACGCCGCACATGGCTTCGAAGCCCAGGACCGGCACGCCGAGCCGCTCGCCCTCGCGCACCGCGGCAACCAGATCGGGCATCACGTCTTTGTACTGGGGAATCATTGACTTGTCTTTGGGGACCACGTCGCTCGACGCTGCCACCGGAGAAACGTTGACCGGTACGCCCGGCCAGCGCTCGTGCAC
>CAIXAA010000786.1 GCA_903917305.1 uncultured Myxococcales bacterium
CCGGCTCCGGCTCCGGCTCCGGCTCCGGCTCCGGCTCCGGCTCCGGCACGGGCCGCTACCTCCTCGCCTGGACGACCACGCCCTGGACTTTGCCTGCCAACATGGGCCTTTGCGTCGGTCCGGATGTCGACTACGTCGAGGCGGTGCGCCCCGGCGAGACGGCGCGCTACATCCTCGCTGCGGCGCTTGCCGAAAAGGTGCTGGGACCGCACGAGGTGGTCGCAACGCACAAAGGCCACGATCTCGAGTACCTGCGCTACAAGCCCCTGTTCGATTGCTATCCGGACGCAGCCGATGACGGGGCGTACCGCGTCGTTTCAGATGCTTACGTCACGATCGAGGACGGCACCGGCATCGTGCACCAGGCGCCCGCGTTCGGCGAAGACGACCACCGCGTCGCGCTGCGCTGGGGCCTGCCGCTGCGCGATCCGGTCGACGCCGAAGGCAAATTCACGGGGGATGTCGCGGGCATCGCGGGCGGCCACATCGTCGGGCAGCAGGTCAAGGACGCCGACAAGGCGCTCATCAAGGACCTCAAGGATCGCGGCCTGTTGTTCCACCAGGCGACGCTCGATCACGAGTACCCGTATTGCTGGCGGTCGGGCACGCCGCTCATCTACAAGGCCATCTCGACGTGGTTCGTGCGCGTCACGGATCTCCGCGATCGCATGGCGGAATTGAACGAGCAGACGCGCTGGGTGCCGGCCTATGTCGGCGAGAAGCGCTTCTCGAACTGGCTCAAGGACGCGCGCGACTGGGCGATTTCCCGCAACCGCTTCTGGGGCACGCCGCTGCCGGTCTGGCAGTGCGACAGCTGCGGCGCGTACGAGGCCATCGGTTCCATTGCGGAATTGCACGCGAAGTCCGGCGTCCAGGTCACGGACCTGCACAAGCACCACGTCGACGGGCTGGAATGGACCTGCACGAAATGCCAGGGTTCCGTGCGCCGCATCCCGGAAGTGCTGGACTGCTGGTTCGAGTCGGGCGCGATGCCCTACGCGCAGAACCACTATCCATTTGAAAACAAAGAGCTGGTCGAGCAGAACCTGCCCGCCGCCTTCATCGCCGAAGGCCTCGATCAGACGCGCGGCTGGTTCTACACGCTGCTCGTGCTGTCGACGGCGCTGTTCGACCGCCCCGCGTTCAAGAACGTCATCGTCAATGGCCTGATCCTCGCGGAAGATGGCCAGAAGATGTCCAAGCGGCTGAAGAACTACCCGGATCCGAACTTGATCTTCGAGAGTTACGGCGCCGATGCCTTGCGCGCCTACCTCGTCACGTCGCCGGCGGTGCGCGCGGAGCCGATGCGCTTCTCCGAAGCCGGCGTGCGCGAGGTCGTGCGCTCGGTCCTGCTGCCGCTGTGGAACGCCTACAGCTTCTTTGCCACCTACGCAGCGGCGGATGGTTGGCAACCTCCTGAAACGCAAAGTGATCTCAAGGACCGCGCGACGCTCGATCGCTGGGTGACCAGCCTGCTGCAAAGCCTGATCCGCGACGTGAACCAGGAGATGGCGGAGTACCGGCTCTACAACGTGATTCCGCGGGTGCTCGGGTTCATTGACGATTTGACGAACTGGTACATCCGCCGCAGCCGCCGCCGCTTCTGGCGCACGGAGAACGATCGCGACAAGCAGTTTGCGTTCGAGACCTTGTACGAGGTGCTGACGACCTTCGCCCGCGTGCTGGCGCCGATCCTGCCGTTCCTGGCGGAGGTGCTGTACCGGCGGCTGGAGGTCGGGCAGCGCGCAGGGGCGGAGAGCGTGCACCTGGAGGCGTTTCCGCAGGCGCGCACCGAGCTGGTCGATGCGGCGCTGGAAAGCCAGATTGCGCTGTGCCGGACCTTCGTGACGCTTGGTCGCAACTTGCGGGAGCAACAGAAGATTCGCGTGCGGCAGCCGTTGCCGTCGCTGACAGTGGCGGTGGCGGGCGGCACGGCGGCGCACCTGGCCTTGACGACCGAGATCGTGCGCGAAGAGCTGAATGTCAAGGATCTCGTGTGGGTAGAGGATGCGGGCGAGCTCGTGACGCTGACGGTCAAGGCCAACTTCAAGAGCCTGGGCAAGAAGCTGGGGCCGAAGATGAAGCAGGTGGCGACGGCGATCTCCGCGTTGTCTACCAGTGATATCGACGTGTTGCAGAACGGCGGCACCTTGCAGATCGAAGGCGAGACGATCGGCGCGGAGGACGTGCTGATCGACAAGCAGCCGCGGCCGGGCGCCGTGGTGGCGAGCGAAGGGCCGGTGGTCGTGGCGCTGGACACGACGATCACCCCGGAGCTGCGCGCCGAAGGGCTGGCGCGCGAGGTCATCTCCAAGGTGCAGCAGGCGCGCAAGGACGCCGGGCTTGAGGTGGAAGACCGCATCGCGCTTGGCCTTTGGGCCGGATCGGCGGAGCTGCTGCAGGCGATCGCCGCCTGGCAGCCGTTGATTGCCGCCGAGACCCTGGCGCTGCGCGTCGACCTGTTGCCGGAGCGCGGCGATCTGGCGGAGCTGGATGCGGCTGGCGAGAAGCTCGCGGTGATCGTTCGCAAGCTGGCGGGCAACCAAGCTTGACTTGCGGCCACGGCCGCGGCGGCAGCTACGCTGCCAGACGTCAGGGAAACGAGAGGGGATCTCATGCGCTTGTTCCTCGTCACGCTAGCGGCCGCGAGCCTGCTGGCCGCTTGCGGCACCACGGAAACGCCGGTGCTGGCCGCCTTCACGTCGGATGTGCACCAGTCGGTGGACGGTGGCTTGGACGCGGCGGCGCTGCCGGACGCAACCACGCCCGAAGACGTTGTTGCGTCGCAGGATTTGCAGTCCGCGGACAGCGCGCAGCCGGACGCCGTCGCGCCTGACGTGGTCCCGCCGGAGGATCTGGCGCCGGCGGACATCGCGCCGGCAGACATTGCTCCCGCAGACATCGCACCCGCGGACGACACGCCGATCGTGCCGGACGATGCTCCGGTTGTTCCAGATGTGCCGGTCATTCAGGATGTTCCGGTGGTTGTGGACGTGCCGGTGCTGCCGGATGTGGCGCCGGACGACACGGCCGTGCCGGACGTGGCGCCGGCCGATGTTCCCGTGCAAATCGACAGTGCTGGCCCAGACTTGCAGGCGCCCGACGCCCCTGTGCCGCCCTGCAAGACCGCCGCCGACTGCGATGACGGCAACGCCTGCACGATCGACACCTGCGCGGCTGGCGGCTGCAGCCATGCGGTCAATCCGGCGTGCCAGAAGCCGCTCGTGCCCTGCGATGACGCGAATCCATGCGCGCAGGGCGTCTGCGATCCGGCCGCGAGCGCCTGCGTGGCGTGCCTCGTGGCCTCCGATTGCGGCGGGGTCGGCTTCGTCTGCCAGCAGAAGACGTGCAAGCCGGCGCAACAATGCAAGTCTGACATCGAGTGCAAAAACCTCAACCAGGTCTGCGACAAAGCCGACGGCGTCTGCGTCGACTGCACCAGCGCCGCCGATTGCGGCGCGGGCCAGGCATGCGTGGAGTGGAAATGCACTCCGGCGCAGCCGTGCAAGTCGAGCAAGGAGTGCCCGGCCGTCTGCGACCAGGTGGGCGGCATCTGCGTCGATTGCCTGGGTGCGAATGACTGCAATGCCGGGGAGTTCTGCAGCAGCCTGCACCGGTGCGCGTTCGACGTGTGCACGGGCAGCGCGTGCGGTCCCACCACCGGCGTGTTTGCCTGCAGCGCGGACGGCAGCACCTACCTGCCCGCCACCACGTGCGAAGACGGCAACCCGTGCACGGACGCGAGCTGCAGCGGCGGCGCGTGCGTGCAGACGGCCAACACCGCGGCGTGCGACGACGGCAGCGCGTGCACCAGCGGCGACACCTGCAAGGACAAAGGCTGCGTGGGCGCGGTCGTCGACTGCAACGACCAGAACGTGTGCACGGACGACAGCTGCCTGCCGGCCTGGGGATGCCAACACGCCAACAACACGGCGCTTTGCGATGACGGGCAGGTCTGCACCACCGGCGACAAGTGCAACTTCGGCGTGTGCCAGGGCTTGGGCGCGAGCTGCGATGACGGCAACGCGTGCACGGACGATTCCTGTGATTCTACGAAGAGTTGCGTGCACACCCCGAACAAGGCGCCGTGCAATGACGGCAACGCCTGCACGCAGAACGACCTGTGCGGCGGCGGCAGCTGCGCGGCGGGCGCCGCCATCACGTGCAACGACAACAACGCCTGCACGACCGATTCGTGCAACCCGACGACGGGATGCGTGTTTTCTCCGACCGGCGGGATCATGACCGGCTGCGACGACGGCTCGGTGTGCACCATCGCTGACATGTGCACCGGCGGCGTCTGCAAGGGCACCGCGGTCCCCTGCAGCGACGGCAACCCGTGCACGAGCGACACCTGCGACCCCAAGAAGGGCTGCACGTTCCCGAACAACACCGCGGCGTGCAACGACAACAACCCATGCACGACCGGCGACAAGTGCGCCGGTGGCAAGTGCGTCAGCGGCACGGCCACCAACTGCGACGACAACAACCCTTGCACGACGGATACTTGCAGCTCGCTGGGCGGTGGATGCACCTACACGCCCAACAACGCCGCAACGTGCGTGACGGGCAGCTGGTGCACGGAAGGCGATCACTGCTCGAGCGGCAAGTGCCTGGGAACGCAGGTCAACTGCAACGACAACAACAAGTGCACGACCGACTGGTGCGATCCGAACTACGGCTGCCAGCACACGGCGATCGCGGGGTGCGGCACGACGGCCTATTGCGGCAACGGCGTGTGCGACGCGGGCGAGACCGTGCTGACGTGCCCGACGGACTGCATCTTCGGCGGCAGCTGCGGCGCCAATCCCGCGCAGACCTGCAACGGCTACTGCGGCTATCAGGCCCCGAGCGGCTGCTACTGCGACGCTGCGTGCGTCAACAACAACGACTGCTGCCCGGACAAGGCCGCGTGCGGCTGCCCGTAGCGCGGTAGATCGACGGCTGGCATCGCGCGTCCCATCCTGCGGGGCGGCGCGTTCCGCCCGGGAGGGTGCCATGGCGAATCTGCGCGTTGCTCTTGCGGTTTCTTGTGCGGCGCTTGCCTTGGCGGCTTGCCAGCGATCGGCTGCGGAGCGGGCTCCGGCTCAGGCCCGGGCTCCGGTTCCGGATCGGGCTCCGGCCCCGGTTCCGGCTGCGGCACCGGCCACCGTGGCGAAGGCAGCTGCGCATGGCGCACCGGACCGCGAGAACGCCGAGGCGGCCGCTGCCTGGTCGCCGAGGCAGGCGTACGGGGGCGCGCCGGCAGCGCAGGCAGCGGCCCGCGCGCAACCCAAGGCGCCGGATGCGGAAAAGGCCGAGCCTTCCATGCGACCGATCGACGCGGCCAGGTCCGCGGGCGGCAAGGCGAAGGCGCAGGAGGCTCGCGCGGCGGCTCCCGTTGCCAAGCCGTCGGAAGCCTTGGAGTCTGGTGGGTTGGTCGGCGATGCCATCCGCGGCGACGGCGGCAGCCCCGGGCCGCTGCTGCAAGTGGCGCGGCACGGCGGTGGCAGTGGCCGC
>CAIXAA010000787.1 GCA_903917305.1 uncultured Myxococcales bacterium
CCAGCACCAGGTCGCAGCACAGCGCCAGCCCCATGCCTCCCGCCGCTGCCGCGCCATCCACCGCGGCGATGAAGGGCTTGGCGGCGCGGCGGACCTCGGAGATCGTGCTGTGCAAGTACTCGAGGATCTGCTTGAAGTTCTCGCCGTAGCCCCGCCGCTGCGGCGTGCCGGCCGGCTGCAGGTAGCCGAGATCCTCCTGGCTGGCCCCCGCGCGAATCGCTTTGAGATCCGCGCCACTGCAGAACACGCCCCCGGTCCCGCGCAGGATCACCGCCCGCACCGCCTCGTCGCGCGCCATCTGCAGGCCGGCCTTGCGCAAGTCGCGTGCCGTCTCCACGTCAAGCGAGCCAAAGCGGTGCTTGCGGTCGATGGTGATGATGCCGACCGCGCCGTCGCGCGCGCAGAGGATGTGCTCGCCCATCTCGATCCTTTCAGCAAATGCGCGGCAAGGGTTCGCCTTCCGGCTCGCGCAGCAGGCGCCTGCCCAGCCCCGTGTCGAGGATCACCTGCCCGACGTGCTCCGCGTGCGCCGTGCCGATGATCGCCGCGTCGCGCCCTTGCGGATGTTCGCGCAGCGCCTCGAGAACCTTGTGTGCCGCCCACGGCCGCACGCCGATCAGCGCCTTGCCTTCATTGGCCACGTGCAGCGGGTCGATGCCCAGCAGCTCCGCCATGGCGCGCACGGCCGGCAGCATCGGCAGGGCCGGACCATCGAGCACGACGCCAACACCGCTCTTCTGCGCCATTTCGTGCACCGCGCTGGCGATGCCGCCGCGCGTCGGATCCTTGAGCGCCACCACGTCCGCGCCGCCCGCGGCCAGCAGCGCGCGCACCAGGCTGCCCAGCGGCGCCACGTCCGACCGGAGATCGCCCTGGAATTCCATACCGCTGCGCGCCGCGGCGATGGCCATGCCGTGCTCGCCGACCGTGCCGGACAGCAGCAGCTTGTCGCCGGGTTGCAGGCCATTGTCGCGCACCACGCGGTCGGTCAGCGCCGCGCCCGCGGTGTTGAGCACCAGGCCGTCCAACTCCCCGCGTGCCATGACTTTTGTGTCGCCGGTCACCACGCGCACGCCAGCTTGCGTGCACGCGGCGCGCATGGAGGCCTGGATGCGCTCCAAGTCCGCGCGCGCAAAGCCTTCTTCCACGATGACGCCGCAGGTCAGGCCGACCACTTCCGTGGCGCCCATCATGGCGAGATCATTTACAGTTCCGCAGATGGCCAGGCGGCCGATGTCGCCGCCCGGAAAGAACAGCGGCTTGACCACGTACGAATCGGTCGTCAGCACGAGCCAGCGCTCGCCGATGCGCAGCGCCGCGCCGTCGTCCATCGCCAGCGGACCGACATCGCCGTCCGCAACCTCCGGCGCATCCTGCAGAAACACGTGCTCCACCAGATGCCGCATCGCGCGGCCTCCGGCACCGCTCGCCAGGGTGATGTGCTCCGGCAGCCAGGGCTTCATGGCGCGCTCCGCAAGTCGAGGTGGCCGCCGTATTCGTGCCAGATGCGGCAGGTGCCTTC
>CAIXAA010000788.1 GCA_903917305.1 uncultured Myxococcales bacterium
TCCGGCACGCCCGCTTCGCGCAGGAAGCGTTGCGCCTCCGCCTGTTGCGCCTGTGCCTCGCGATCGAAGCGCGCCAGATCCGCGCCGTTGGGCAGCACATGCACCGTGCCCGCTCGCGCGCCAAGTTCGAGCAATCGCTCGCGTTTCCCCTCGCTCACGGTCGTCACGGCGGCCGAGCGCGCCAGCAGCAGGCGGTTCAGTTGCTCCAGCGCCGTCACCGCCGGACCCGCCTTGACACGACCGGCATTCACGACGGCTTCCGGCCAGATATCGCGGACATCGAGCACATGCGGCGCGCGGAACCGCTGCGCCAGCAGGTACGACACATAGCCGACCGTCGGCGGCGGCGTCGTGCCGATGACGACGTCCGGCCCCAGTTGGCGCAGCGCGCCTTGGAGCAGCGCGCTCGCGGCAAAACTCGCGTACAGGAGCGCCTTTCGCGCCGGCGTGTGACCGCCCATGGCCAGGATCGGCGTGCGCAGCACCCGGATGTCGCCGTCGCGATCCTCCTGCCACGCGTGCTGGTGCTGCCCGGGGTAGATGCGTCCTTGCGGGAAGTTGGGAAACGCGGTCAGCACCGTGACGTCATGACCCGCCTGCGCGAAGTGCTGGCCGAGATCGCCAAAGCGCGCGGCCGGCGCACCCATCTCCGGGTGGTAGAACTGCGAGACGATGAGAATCCGCATCCGTGGCCTCTACTTGATCCGCCGCAGGTGGCTGCGCGGCGGCTGCGGGTCGCCGGACGGCTGCGGGGCGTCGGTCGGCTGCGCATCGCCAGTCAGCACCCGCAGTTCCGGGCGCGGCTGCGGCTGTGGCTGCGGCTTGCCGGTCGGGATCGGCACGGGCGGCAGGGGCGTGTCGTACGCGGCGTCGCTCTCCGGCGCGCGCGACTCGGGCGGCAGGTCCTCTTGCCAGATCAGCCCAGCGGTGCGCGCTTCGTTGGTGACGGCGAACACCGCGCTCCAGGGCACGCGGCACGCAAACGGCCGGCCGCCGAAGGACAGCGAGGCAAAGACGGCCTCCTCGTCGAATTCGAAATCGGAAATCCCGTAGCGATAGGAGTAGTTCAGCGCCAGCCAAGGCTCGTTCGCCAGGTGCGACGGCACCCGCACCTGCGGCCGGCGCGCGTCGAGGTGCAGCGTGGTCACGCCTTCTTGCAGCAACTCCGCGAACAGACCCCACTTTGTCTTGGGCGCTTCGCTCACAGGTCGGCCTCGATCTCCTGTTCCCACTCCAGGCGGTAGAAGAAGCGCTCGCGGCCCAGGCGGCGAAAGCCGAGGCTGCGGTAGAGGAGCGCGGCGGGGGCATTGCCGTGATAGGCTTCGAGATCAATGCCTTTGGCGTTCTCGCCGCGGGCGATGTCGAGCAGGCGCAGCACGAGGAAGCGGCCCAAGCCGCGCTGGCGGGCGCGGCGCGCGACGTAGAGCTCCTCGATCCACAGCGACCAGCCCGAGAACTTGACGCTGGCGATGCGGCTGGCGACGAGCACGCCGACGGCGGTGCCGCCAGGTGCGTCGCGGGCGACCAGGACGACGGCGCGCGCATCATTGACCAGCGCGTCGTAGACGGTGGCCAGCGCGGTCTCATCGACCGGCAGCTTGAGATCCGTGAGGTCTTCGGCGAACAGCGAAACCACCGCTTCGCGGTCGCCAGGCAGCGCGGCCTCGATGGGGGGCGCGGAAGAAAGCTCGATCATGACAGCCTCTGGGCAGTTGGGCGGCAGTATAGACCGGGAACGTCGCCACGGCGAGGGTGGCACGGCCTCGCCTGCCGTGCTAGCGTCGTAGTGGTGCGTTTTGCACCACCGGGAGGAATGCGGGATGGCGACTGATTCACACGCGCGCGCCGCGGCGGGCATGGCCTTTGCCTTTGCCTGCGCTGGGCTGCTTGCGGCCCTACCTGGATTCGCTGCGGATGAACGGCCGGAGCTTCCTGTCACGCCGGGACGCCAACGCCCGCCCGCCGAGGCGCGCCAGGAGGCCGGCGACGCCGATCGTGCGGCCCCCGCGGAGGACGGTTCGCGCGACGAGGCGGCAGCCGGCCACAAGAAGATCAAGGACAAGGGCAAGGAACCCGACGCGGACAAGGCGGCGGACAAGGCGGCTGCGGAGAAGAGCGGCGCGGTCAAGCAGTCCGGCGTCGTGAAGACCTTCCCCGCCGGCACCCCGGACGCGGTGCTGCGCGAAGCCTTCCGCTGCGCGCTCGACATGAACGACAGCGATGGGTTCAGCTGCTACTTGAAGATCAACCGCGAGCGCAACCAGGACACGGACATCGCCCTGGCGCAGCTCAAGGCCTACTCCTGGCGCGCGTTTCGCAACCGCGCCCCGAGCTATGTCATGGATCCCAAGGAGTTTGCCATCAAGATCACGCGGCGCGATCCCTCGACCGTGGCCGAGTCGACCAAGTCCGCGAAGATCTTCCTGTTCAGCAAGGA
>CAIXAA010000789.1 GCA_903917305.1 uncultured Myxococcales bacterium
GGGCGGCACCTGCCAGTCCAACAGCCAGGTCAAGACGCCGTGCACGGTGGCGGATCAGGCGGCGGTGTGCGGCGGCGACGGCGCGTGCGTCGATGGCTTCTGCCATTCGGCCATCGGCTGCGCGGACAACGGCGGCTGCCCGGACGGCTTCACCTGCCAGAACAAGATGTGCGTCAGCCCGCGCAGCGGCAAGCCGGCGCTCGAGCTGACGACGCAGCAGTTGACGCAGGAGGTGCGCAAGTACGTGCCGCGCGCCGCGCCGACGGACAAGGAGGCCGCCAACCGCCGCACCGAGTACCAGTACGCGTCCATCATGGACTACGGTGGAAATTTCCACAGCGATTTGTGGGGCTTGGGCAAGTACGACTACGCCGCGATCAAGTACGGCTACGGCGACATGGTCGAGGTCTACGCCGACCCGAGCTACCTGATCGAGCAGACCAAGGTCTACGCCAAGATCGCCGCGCACGGCAGCTACGAGGACGCGTCGAACGGCAACCTCAACACGGGGAACTGGAAGTACGGCGGCACGGTCACGCCGTCCTTCGGCGTGCTGAACGACTGGATGCCCGAAGAGTACAACCGCAAGCGCGAGACGGTGCCGGCCGTCATGGTCGAGACCGAGGGCAACAACGTCACGAAATACGCGCGCTACGACGCCGACCGCACCTTCTTCGAGGTGCCGTACAAGTACTGCTCCGACGAGTACAACGGCAACATCGGCTGCTACACGTGGGACACGGGCGTGTCGATCGAGGAGATCGTCTTTCACGCCAACGTCTTCGCGCAGCAGTACTACCTGTTCGATGCCTTCAAGCGCGAGCGCTTGTGGTTCGGCAAGGGCGGCAGCGCGCTGGGCTACCTGTCGCGCGTCCAGAGCCGCTACTTCGCGCCAATGGCGGACGCCGGCCGGTTCTATGCCTTGTACAACAACATCTTCCGCGTCTACCCATGGTTTGCCGGGTTCGAGAACCAGCCGTTCGGCATGTTGCAGTTGAAGCGCGCCTCCGAAGCGGCATTCGGCCACCTGGCGGCCATCATCACCTCGCCCGCGCCCGGCTCGTATGTCTATGACAAGGCGAGCAATCGCTACACGAACGTGTCGTACGATGCCAAGGACACCGGCGAGTTCAACATCCCGGTCGGCATCGGCAAGATGCCCTGGACCACCTTCGCCACCGAGCAGGGCTATTACTACTATGATCACCCGAAGTTCATCGGATCGTACTGGGACAAGGTCGGCGCCATCCTGACGATGACCAACTCCACCGCGAACTTCCTGTCGGAGGCGGTGGGCGAACAGTTGCCGCTCTTCCGCGGCACGGCGATCGGCTTCAACACCATCTATCCCAAGCAGCTCGCGTCGTTGCTTGGCGGTCTCGCGGCGGGCGACGTCGATGAGATCGGCGGCACGGTCGACCAGGCGCACGTGTTCGCCGCGCGCGATCCGTTCCGGGCGCCGAACAAGACCGATGCGCGCGTGGCGCCTTCGATCATGAACCACGGCCTGCGGCTGTTTGCGGCGTGGCAGGCGATCGCCAATCTTCCCGCGGGCTTCGATCCGGCGTTCACCGACTCGATGGCGATCTGGTTGAAGGGCAACGGCAAGCAGTACGACGTCGGCGGCGGGGTCATCGACGGCAAGCCGGTCGTCACCAAGATCGTCGAGTACGCCGACCCGTTCGGCCAGAAGACCTACGTGGCGCCGCGGCCGAACTACGACGCGGATCGCTACTCGCCGACGTACAGGATGCTGCAGAAGCTCAACTTGATGAAGACGGGCTGCGCCGACGGCAGCACCTGCAGCGGCAGCGACGGCGCGGCGGTCTGCGCCTCGGGCGACAAGTGCGGCAGCGTGCCATCGCTGGCCAACACGACCGGCGCCGCGCAGGACGCCATCGCCGCGGAGATGAAGAAGGAGACGGAGATCGTCGACTACTTCCGTGAGATGTTCAAGGTTTACGGTTCGATTGGCGCGGGTGCCCCGTAGCGCGGCGGCAGGCTGAGCTACCGCCACACAGCGAAACGCAAGAGCACACGCCAGAGACCCGGAGAAAGACGATGAAGACCGCACACTTGAACATGCTCCTGGCTGTCCTGCTGCTGGCCCTGGCCGGCTGCGCCCAGGACCTGCCGACCATCAACACCGTGCAGCCGAACTACACCAAGAAATCCGAGCTGTTGGGCCGGGAGTGGTACCTGCGCATGACGGTGGTCGACACGCCGTTCACCAGCGCGTACAGCTTCCCGGGCGCGATGGGCTCGCTGGTGCGCGGTGTGTTCGATGTCCAGGAAGGTGCGCTGTTTTTCTACCGCACCTACGAGTTCAGCGTCGGCTCGTCGGCCTACGCGATGAAGTCGGACGTCGACACGCCGCTGATCGGGCCCGACGGCAAGGCGGTGACGCACGCGGCGCCGCAGGATTACCAGAAGATCCATTGCGCTTCGGACAACGATTGTCGCGCCGGTGCCTGGTGTGCCGGCGTGGCGGCGCCGCGCTTGCAGGACGAGGCGGACTGGAACGGCTTTTGCGTCCAGGAATCCAAGCTTTATGTCTATCGCGGCGCGCCGTTGCTGGCGTATCCGATCTCCAGCCACTTCGACATCAAGGCGACGTACAGCGCGGCGACGGGCGAAAAGACCAACAAGATCGAGGAGAACACCACGGACCGCAAGTGGTATGACCGCGAGTACATGCGGGTGCAGTGGGGCTCCAACCAGATCGTCAACCTCGACGCGGACATGGCTGGCCAGATCCTGGGCGGTTCGCCGGCCACCGCGCCGGAGGTCTACGAGGGCGACAACGCGCCGGAAGGCGAGAAGTTCGAGAAAGGCGTGGACAAGAGCCAGGATCCGGCGGGGCAGAACTACTTCAGCTACGTCACCCGCATGATCTACACGGCCAAGACGACGTACCTCGACGGCGTCGGCCAGATTCCCATCTGCTACTTCTACCCGTGGTACAGCGGCGGCGTGTTCGACTGCTCCTCCGAGGAGATCAAGCTGCGCACATTCTTCCTGGAAGTGCCGAAGTTCACATCCGATCCGGAGCGGCGCTACGTCGCGCGCGAGGAGGACGACGTCGAGCTGCAGAAGTTCGGCTTCTTCCGCACCGAGCGCCCGGTCTACGACATCGAGTACGGCACCACCTTCCACAACGCCGTGCGCCGCGCCCAGCGCCACCGGACCTGGGACCGCTATGTCAAGAAATACGAGATGATCGGTGCCAAGACCGTGTGGAACGGCGACTTCGACTACAGCAAGATGGAGCCGGTGCCGATCGTGTACTACATGAACGAGGAGCATCCCCGCGAACTCGTTGCGCAATCGATGGCGATTGCCAAGGGCTGGTCGGAGCCGCTCGAGGACGTGGTTGCGTTCCGCAAGGGAAAGAAGCCTGATTTCCCGATGTTCATCCTGTGCGAGAACAGCGACAAGGCGGCGCAGGATGCCCTGGCGGCCGACAAGAAGGCGGTCGTGGCGGAGTACAGCGGCACGGCGCTCGGCAAGAAGTTCTGCCGCGACATGGACAAGCCGCATCAGTTCGGCGACTTGCGCTACTCGGTCATGCACGCGGTGGTGGCGCCGAACCAGGCGGGGCTGTACGGCTACGGCCCGTCGGCGGCGGACCCGATCAGCGGCGAGATCATCGCCGCGAGCGCGCATGCCTATGTTTCGCCAATGAAAGCCGGCGCGGAGCGCGCGATGCAGGCGCTGGAGCTGATTGCGGGCATCAAGGATTTCAACGACATCGAGCGCAACAGCGAGAAGAAGTTCACCATGAAGGCCAAGGCGTTGCGGCGTTATGACGCCAAGGTGCCGCAGTCGACCGAGCAGGTCCGCGGCGCGGTGCGCGGCATGCTGGACGGCGATGTGCGCCAACACCTGGTGACGACGGGCATCCCGCTCGAAGCCGATGGCGGCACGTACGCGCAGTCGCGCATGGCCAAGCTGCGGCAGAACCCGAGCCTGGACGCGATGTTGGCCAACGACGACGAGGGCCATGCGATCCAGGCGCTGTTCAAGGACCCGACGTTGCAGCCCGGCGTGCAGTCGAACCTGTCGGCCGCGCAGCTGGCGCAGATGAGCCTGGCGACCTGGGCGCACACGGCGGCCTTTGCGGAGCGCGAGAAGGTCTACCAGCAGCTGGGCGCGAAGACGTTGCACTTCGCGGACTTCACCGATGCGGCGCTGGTGGGGCTGGCGGGCGAGTACGGCAAGCGGATCGACGAAGGGCTGTGCAAGGCGTACGCGGGCGCCAAGACGCCGACGCTGTTCAACGGGTTCGCGGACGCGGCGACGGCGTCGGACAGTTGCACGACGGTGGGCCAGTTCGAGTCGCTCGGCACGGCGGCGGGGCGCGTGTGCGTCACGGTCGGCGGGCAGTCGCGGTGGGCGCCGTGCTCCTCGCAGCAGCTCATGCAGCAACTGCGCGATGCGCTCAACGCGGCGGATGGCAACAACCCGTATGCCGACCCGAACCACTACCTGCCCGGGCCGCTGTGGAGCGACACGATGGACCCGGTGCTGCGCGAGACGCAGCGCATCGGCCTGGGCGTCGAGACGACGCTGCGCGATCAGATCAAGGCCGAGTTGTGGCAGCGCATCTACCAGGGCACGCAGCAGCACGAGATCGGCCACACGCTGGGGCTGCGGCACAACTTCGAGGGGTCGACCGATGCGCTCAATTACCACAGGGCGTACTGGGACTTGAAGGTCGACAAGAACGGCGAGGTGATCAACCCGTGGCAGCCGGACACGCAGGTGCAGGGCGCGGGCAACATCCGCACGCAGGCGCTGGCGTCGGTGATGGACTACTGCGCCTCGTTCAACGGCGAGTTCGCCGGCGTCGGGCTGTACGACAAGGCCGCGATCAAGTTCGGGTATGGCGACATGGTCGAGGTGTTCGACCACGCGCCGGACCTGACGACCTCGCCGGGCGGCGATCTGGCGCCGATGGCGGACTACCTCGCGACGCCGGCGGACGACGACCCGAGCGTCAAGATGCTGCAGGACCAGGGCGCGACGGACATGCTCAAGCTGACGCGGCGGCTGCACTACTCGACGTTGCCCAAGTATTTCGGGTCGGTCGACAACATGTACGCGCGCAGCAACAAGAGCTGGCATGACTTGAAGGGCAACGTCTGCACGGACGACACGCAGTGCGGCGCGGGCAAGAAGTGCCGCGTGCTGGGCGACGCCAGCTACTGCGCGGACACGAGCGTGACCGAGGTGCCGTACCGCTTCTGCTCCGACGAGTTGAACGGCATGACGCCGACCTGCGCGACGTTCGACGAGGGCGCCGACCCCTACGAGA
>CAIXAA010000790.1 GCA_903917305.1 uncultured Myxococcales bacterium
AGTCCTGCTCCTCGTCGGTCCCGGTAGGCGCCCCGCCAAAGCAGTGGTCGAACCTGATGTTCTTCTTCAGGGCTTCGAGGACTTGACGCTCGAACGCTTCGCGCTCCGCCGCCGTGCGCGTCGTGGGCGCCGGCAGTGCGGCCGCGGGCTGCGCGGGTGCTGCGGTCGTGGGCATGGCCGCAGCCGGGCGGATTTCGACGGCCGGGACCGCTGCTGGCTGCACGTCGCGCTTGCACCCCGCCAGCCCGAGGGCCAGCAGCAGCGCAACAAGCCTGGCCTGATGAACCGTGCTCATGGTGCAAACTCGCAAGCGTTCGATGACCCGCAAACCATTCCCGCCGTCGCGCAATCAAAGCTGTGCAATCCCTGGCTGCCCTCGCAGTAGTGCATGATGCCGCCCGTGCAGCCAACATCGCCGACGCAATTGGGCGTCGTCGTGCACGTCGCCTTTCCCTCGCCGGGTTGGCCATTTCCCGCCTTGAATTCGCACACCGCGCCGTACGTCGCGCAGTCCTGGACCATGACGTGGCCGCCGCCGTTGGGGTTGCTCGGGTCCAACTTGCACGCGGTGGCGCGCGTTCCCTGGCAGCTCTCCGTGAACGTGAGCCGGTCGCAGGTCGGCTCGCCGCCGTTGCAGACGCTGTCGATGTTCATGGGGTTGGCGGCCGGATCGCACTTGCCGCCCAAGGCGTCGCAATCGACGACGAGCGCGACCGCCCCGCCGGTCTTGTTCGGCATGCACAGCTGCGCCTTGTTGCCCTGGCACTTCACGGTGCTCGGCGCGCTGCACGCGGGCAGGGTGCCGCAAATGGCCTGGTTGCCCATCTTGCTGCACGACATGCCGATGTCCGCGCAATCCGTGGTGATCGTGCCGCCGCTCTCGCACACGCGGGCGACCGAGCCGAAGCAGGCGCTGTCATTGTCGTTCTGGCACGCCGGCGCGCCGGTGGCGAAGCAGGCGCGGACGCCGGCGCAGTCCTTGGCGGCGCCGACGCAGCCCGCGTGGCTGGCGAACTCGAGGGTGACGAGGCTCTGCGGCACGCCGACGCCCATCGCGTGCCAGAGATTGGCCAGGATGGTGGGCGACATGGGCGTCATGCAGTCCGAGAAGCCCATGGTGTTCATGCAAAATCCCGCCTTGGCGCAGGCGATGGCGCGGTTGCTGTCGCTGGCGGGCGGCACGGCGCAGGTGGTCGCCGTCACGCTGCCGCTCTGCTTGGTCTCGCTGCACGTTTCGCCGGTGTTGCACGCGCCGTCGTCGACCCACTTGCCGCCCTGGCACTTGACCTTGCCTTTGGCGCCGGGCGCGCAGCCGAGGCCGCCTTCGGTCGTGCACGCCGCGCCGACCGCGCCGCCGCTGGTGGCCGGTCCGGCGAGGGACGTGGCGCCGGTGGTCGTCTGGCACGCCGCCAGAAGGATGCTGCTGGCCAGGATGCCTGCCTTGACTGCCTCGAACATGTTCAACCCCCCAAAGATGACGCACATCCGCCGTCGCCGGCCTGCGCCGCGCAGCTTGCCTCGCCACCGGCCGCCTGTCGAGTCCAGCCGCCTCTTGCGGTTCGGCCTTGCCCGGCCGTCCAACGCACGCTAGGCTGCGAAATGCGCCACCGCGAGCGCATGGACCGGGCGCCGCACGACCTGCGGCCGCCAGTCTGGGGGGATCCATGAACCATGCCGTCTTCGGACGTGCCGTCGTGCTTGCAGCCGTCTGGCTCGGCGCGGGCTGCGGCACCTCATCGCCCACTGCCGCGAAGACCGATGCTGGGGCAGCGGATGCCGGTGCCGCGCCAGCCTGCACGCCCGCCAAGTGCGACGACGGCTCGCCATGCACCGACGACAGCTGCGACGCGGCGGGCGTTTGCGTGCACAGCGCGCACGACGGCATCGCCTGCGACGACCACAACGCGTGCACCAGCGGCGACAGCTGCAGCGCGACGGTGTGCAGCGGCGTGCCCGTCGTCTGCAATGACGGCTCGGTCTGCACCACCGACAGCTGCGACCCGGCGAGCGGCTGCGTGTTCGAGGCGCACGACGGCGTGTCTTGCCTCACGACGGACTATTGCACCAAATTCAGCACTTGCAGCAACAAGCTGTGCGTCGGCGTGCCGGTCGATTGCAAGGACGACAACGTCTGCACGGACGACGGCTGCGATCCCGCCAGCGGCTGCGTGCACCTGCCCAATGCCGCGACGTGCCTCGTCGCCGAGAACCCGTGCACCGTGGACGACTTCTGCGCGCTGGGCGCCTGCCAGAAGGGCAAGCCGAAGGCGTGCGACGACGGCAATCCGTGCACCACGGACTATTGCTCCAACCTCAGCTGTGCCGCGTACGTGAGCTACGGCGTGGCGTGCGACCTCGATGGCAACCCGTGCACCGAGGACCGCTGCCTGGGGAGCCTTGAGTGCTCCGCCGTGCCCGGATCCGCGTTGCCGTGCGACGACCTGAACGGCTGCACGGCGGATTCCTGCGATCCCAAGCTCGGCTGCACGCACGTGCCGTTGGCCGGCGGCGCGACATGCGCGGACGACGGCTGCACGACCGGCGGCTCCTGCGACGCCGGCGTGTGCAAGGGCCAGGTGCCCAAGGTCTGCGCGGCCGGATTGCAATGCGGCGCAGGCAGTTGCGCGCCGCCCGGCATGGTGCTGATTCCCGGCGGGACGTTCTGGATGGGCTGCGAGCAGGTGCCGGGCGCCCTGTGCGACGCCACGGGCACGCCGATGCACAAGGTGACGCTCAGCGCGTACTACCTGGACCGCGACGAGGTGACGGTCGCGCAGTACAAAGCTTGCGTCGATGCGGGTGTTTGCGCCGACCCGGGACCGAATCCCTGGCAGGCTCTGCCCGCCATGGCCAATCGCCCCATCGTCGACATCCCGTGGGACCAGGCACGCGGCTTCTGCAAATGGCGCGGCGCGGACTACGACCTGCCGACCGAAGCGCAGTGGGAGATGGCGGCGCGCGGCGACTGCACCACGAACGGCAGCACGGCCGACGATCCAACCTGCAAGGCGGCCATGCGCGCGTACCCGTGGGGCGAGACGGCGCCGAGCTGCAGCTACGCGGTCATGAGCGACCTGGGCAAGTTCGGCTGCGGCACCGGCGCGCCGTTGGCGGTCGGATCCAAGCCGGCAGGGGACAGTCCGTACGGCCTGCACGACATGGCCGGCAACGCAGCCGAGTGGACGCTCGACTGGTTCAGCTTCAACTACAACGCCTTCACGGCGCCGCAGATCGATCCCGTCGGCGCCGCCAGCGGCTCCAGCCACACGGCGCGCGGCGGCGATTTCGCTGGCAACAGCTACCAATTGAGGACGACGTACCGCATGGGCACCGGGGGGATGGTGGTGGGCATCCGCTGCCGCAAGACGGCGCCCTAGCGCGCCGAGAGGCGATTCCGCCGTGCTTGCCGCCCAACCCCGCCTGCCTGCGGTGGCGTTGCCTAGGCCGGGTGCGCGTGCGCGGCCGCATCCTGGCGCGCAGGCTCGGGCGCACCGGTGGGCTTCGCGAAGGCGCGCCACGTCGTGAGCACGAACAAGCCAAGGACGCCCAGCTCGACAAAAGTCCCCGCCAGATCCAGCGGCTGCGCAGCCGGTCCGCCCAGCGCCGGGGCGACCATGAGGTCGCGCTCCAGCCACAAGCCCAGCACCTGCGACAGCGCGGCGATGGCGAGCGTGCGTTTGGCGATGCGACCGCGCGGGTTGATCAGCAGCAGGAAGGGCAGGACGGCGACGCTCAGGATGATCAGCGCCGTCTCCGCGCGCCACTCGAGGCCGCTGCGGCGCAGGAGGACGCCGACCTCGTCGGGCAGGTTGCCGTACCACATCGTCAGGAATTGCGCCCAGCACTGGTAGGCCCAGAAGATGGCGAGGACCAGGATGAGCGTGCCGGCGTCGCGGCGTTGGCCGGCGCTGAGGCGACCGGCGCGCAAGGCGAGCAGGGTGGCGACGCCGCCGCCGGACATGAACGCACCGACAAAGACGTGCGGGCCGATGAGCGTGCTGTTCCACGCGTTGCTCGGACCGACGACGAAGTCGAACGACCAGATGGAGAGCACGACCGCGAAGAGCAGGCCAAACAGCACGTAGTCGCGCGGCCTGCGGCTGTTCGCACGCACCTGCGGGCGCACGAAGCGGTAGGCGAAGCCATAGAGCAGCTGGCTCACCAGGAGCTCGCGCAGCACGAAGCTCGGCGTGGACAGCCAGAACGACTCGTGCGGCGCCATGTGGTGCACCCAAGGCGCCCAGAGCGTCAGGCCGGCGACGATGCAGACCTGTACGACGGCGGCGGCGGGCAGGAAGTCGGCGAGGCGCCAGGTCACGTCGTGCAACGGGCCGGCCCAGCGGGCGCCGCACAGGTGCAGGATCGCGGAGAAAGCGATGCCGCCCGCGGCGATGCCGGTGAAGAACAGCCAGCTCGACACGAGCGCGGCCAAGGTTCGGCCGGGCTGCGCGCTGAACGCGCCCCAGACGAGCGCGGCGATGCCGAGGGCGACGAGCAGCGCGCAGATGCGGGCGACCTTGGGGCCCACGGCGGCGTCGACCGCTTCGATCCAGGCCTTCATGGCGTGCCTCCCTGCTTGTCCGAATCGGGCGCGGCCGCAGGTGTTGCGGCCTCTGGGGGTGCTTCTGCGGGCGCGGCTTCTGCGGCCGGCGCTGCGCCGACGCAGCCCGCGGCTTGGATTTCGCGCACATAGGTGACGAGCGACCAGCGATCCTGGGCGTCCAAGCCTTCGCGCATCGACGGCATCGCGCGGCCGCCCGCTGTCAGCGTGCCGTAGATGAAGCCGTCGCTGCGTGCGCAGATGGAGACGTGGCGCAGGTCAGGCGCTGGCGGAAACACCTTGGAGACCGGGCCATTGCCGTGCCCGTCCGCGCCATGGCACACCGCGCAGTGGTAGCCGAACAGCTTCTTGCCAAGCGCCAGCTGCGCCGGGTCGCGCGGATGCGGGTTGATGAGGTCGTTGTCGTCCTGGCGGTCCTCCAGGTGCTCGACACCGCCGACCTGCACGGCGCCCACCGGCGTCGGTCGCGGCATCATGAGCGGCTGAACGGCCGGTTGCTGCTCCATGCTGGCCGGCCACGCGCCGTTGCACGCGCTGAGCAGTGCCGTGAACGCGATGAAAATCAAGGGTTGATGCTTCACGGCGCCTCGTTCACGGCAAGGGCTCCGGCCAGCGCGCGGCGCATTGCGGCGAGCTGTTCGGGGCTGTGGCCTGCGGCGGGGACGGTGATGGCGAGGCGGTCGGACAGGACGGCGTCGCGCGCGCCCCGGGCGACGCGGCGGCGGCTGAGCGCGCCGAGGAGGACCATCGCGAGGAAGTTCGTCAGGCCGGCGCCCAGCATCGTCAATTCGAACATGATCACGCCGAATTGCACCCAGGCGACCACCGGCTGGCCGCCGACGTGCATCGGATGCAGGAGGGACGTGCCCACCTCCAGGCTGATCGCCAGGGTCAGTCCGCACAGCCCGCCGCCCAGCGCCAGCCAACCCATCGCGCGCCACGGACCAGGCTGCCCCGTCTCGTGCACGATGGGATAGGCCGCGGGGCTCGCCACGCGCATATCCTTGACGCCCAAAGCTTTCAACGCCCGCAGCGCGTCTCGTGCGCGGCCCGGGTCATCGAATACCGCGATCCAGCCTTCACGCATGTTGCACCTCGGTAGCGCTCGTCGCCGCTGCGTCTTCTTCCAGTTCGGGATGGGCGGCCGCCGGCTCGCCCTGCAGCGTCTCCGCGACGGACACGCACGGGAAGATCTTGATGAACAAGAGGAACAGCATCGCGAACCACCCCAGGCCGCCAAAGCAGACGGCCGCTTCGGTCAGGGTCGGCATGTAGAAGCCCCAGGCGAACGGGTCGTAGTTGTGGGCGAGCGTGGTGACGATGAACATGAAGCGTTCGAACCACATGCCGATGGTGACGGCGGTGGCGACGAAGATCATCCAGCCCAGGTGGCGGCGCACCTTGGCGGAGAAGGTCAGGAGCGGAATCACGCAGTTGCAGACAATCACCAGCCAATAGACCAGGGCGTAGCGGCCGGTGGCGCGCCAGATGAACAGGTCGCGCTCCGCCGGCGCGCCGCGAAAGACGGCCAGGAAGAACTCGGTGACGTAGACGACGGACATGATGAGGGACATGGCCAGCAGCAGCTTGGCCATCAGGTCGAAGTGCTCGAGGCGGATGTAGGTGTCCAGCTTGTAGCCCTTGCGCAGAAAGGCCAGGAGGATCACGGCCATGGCGAGGCCGGAGAAGATGGCGCCGGCGACGAAGTACGGCGCGAAGATGGTGGAGTGCCAGCCGGGCATGAGCGTCATGGCGAAGTCCCACGACACGACGCTATGCACGGAGACGGCAAGGGGAATCGCGATGCCGGCGAAGATGGGGTAGGCCTTCTCGAAGATGTTCCACTCGCTGTCCGTGCCGGCGAAACCTAACGAAAGCACTTTGTAAAGCGGCCGGCGCCAGCCCTTGATGCGGCGCGCGAGCAGCGTCAGGTCTGGCAACATGCCCATGTAGACGAACAGGGCGCTGATGGTGACGTAGCTGCTGACGGCGAAGACGTCCCACACGAGCGGTGAGTGGAAGTTCGGCCACAATTCGCGCTGGTTGGGGTAGGGCATCAGCCAGAAGGCCAGCCAGCTGCGGCCCATGTGGATGACCGGGTAGAGGCCGGCGGTCATGATGGCGATGACGGTCATGGCTTCGGCGGAGCGGCCGATGGAGGCGCGCAGCGGCGAGCGAGTGAAGAACAGGATGGCCGAGACCAGCGTGCCGGAGTGGCTGATTCCAATGAAGAACACGAACGTGGTGATGAGCGCGCCCCACATCACGGGTGCGTTCAGGCCGGTGAGGCCCATGCCGTTGCGCAGCATCAGCGACCAGCTCCAACCGCCCCACGCGACGACGGCCACCGACGCCAGCAAGGCCAGCCAATAGCGCCAGCCGGGCGCAGCAAGCGTGGCGATGATGTCCCTCTCGATGGGCGGAACCGGCTGATTTTGCTTGGTCTCGCTCATGTGTTCTCCTTGCGGCGCCGCGCCAGGTAGGTGACGCCGGGGCGCGTGCCGAGCTCCTCCAGCAGGTGGTACGCGCGGCCGCTCTGCGCGAGCTTGGCCACGCGCGAGCTCGGGTCGTTCAAGTCGCCGAACACCAACGCTTCCGGCGCGCAGGTCTGGGCGCAGGCCGGCTGGATGGCGCCGTCGGGGACGGGCTCGCCGGCGACCTTGGCGCGCTCCTGCACGTCGCGGATGCGCTGCACGCAGAACGTGCACTTCTCCATGACGCCGCGCTCGCGGACGGTGACGTCCGGATTCAAGCCCAAGTTCGCGGGCTTGGGATGCGGCCACTGGAACCAGTTGAAGCGCCGCGCGACGTACGGGCAGTTGTTCGAGCAGTAGCGGGTGCCGACGCAGCGGTTGTAGACCTGCGCGTTGAGGCCATCGGCGGTGTGGTACGTCGCATAGGCAGGGCAGACGGTTTCGCAAGGCGCGGAGCCGCATTGCTGGCACATCGACGGCAGGAACACGACGCGCGGCACGCTGTCGTGGGTGGAGAAGTAGCGCTGGACGCGGATCCAACTCATCGCGCGGCCACGGGAAATCAGGCTGGCGCCGACGACCGGGACGTTGTTCTCCACGTGGCAGGCCGCGACGCAAGCCCCGCAGCCGTTGCAGCGG
>CAIXAA010000791.1 GCA_903917305.1 uncultured Myxococcales bacterium
GGGCGTCATCAGGAATCTCCGCTAGTTCGAGCCGGGCGCCTGCTCGTAGGGAATGCGCAGCACGTCCTGCTTGTCGCCGATCTTCGCCTTGACTTCCAGCAGCCAACGGCCGGGCATGTGCAGTTTCATGCCTTGCGTGTGCCACTTGCCGGGCGCGGCTTCCTTGTGCTCGGGATCCGTGATCATGCCGTGGCCGTGCGCGGGCATCGTCGCGTCGAGCGAAAACGTCACGCCCGGCACGGGCTTGCCGGTCGCCGCATCGCCGACGTCGGTGTCGACCGCGAACAGTTCGCCGACCTTGGGCGCCTTGAAACGCAGCGTAAACAGGAACGTGCGCTTGTCGCCGATGCCGCCGGCCGTGACGAGGCCGTCCTGCTGCATGGCTTCGGGCGGCGCGACGTTGGCCGGCCGCGAAGCCGGGCCGTTTTCGGGCGGCGGGCGGCGCTGGCAGGCGACCAGCGAGAGCGCGAGAACGCACAGGACGGTCCATCGGATCTGCATGCCAACCTCCTCATTCGTCATTCCCGCGAAAGCGGGAACCCAGGCTCA
Organism: uncultured Myxococcales bacterium; assembly: GCA_903917305.1. Classification (GTDB taxonomy): domain Bacteria; phylum Myxococcota_A; class UBA9042; order UBA9042; family UBA9042; genus CAIXAA01. The sequence continues at coordinate 550 of CAIXAA010000791.1, forward strand.
TTCCAAAGGATTCTAGCCTGGCCCCCCGCTTTCGCGGGGGTGACGAAGGTGGGCGCGCGCCGCATCGATCGACGCCACGCCGGTCATCCCGTTGGCGGGCGTGCCACTGCGCACCCACATCCAGAACAGGCGGCCCAGCCCCACCCACAGCACGATGCCGCCGGGCAGCCACATGAGCAGGCCGCCAAGCTCCTGATCGCTCAGCGCGTCCATGCCCCAGGCGCGCGGCTGGCCCAGGTAGAACGTGTACAGCACGTGGTCCGACAGGCTGATCAGGATGCCCAGCACCTTCATCGCGACCATGCTCAGCAGGATGTAGGCGGCGCGCTTGGGGAAGCTCGCGCGCAGCTCCGGCAGCGGCGCCAGCACCACGAACCAGGACAGCACCGCGGTCGACATGAACAGCACGTGCTGCAGGATGTGGAAGTTGTGCGTCGTCAGCGCCAGGTTGTACATCGCCGGCAGGTGCCAGCCGTAGACCACGGCGTTGAACAGCAGGAACGCGACCATCGGCCGCGTCGCCCAGCGCGCCAGCGGCAGTACGGGCTGGACGAGCGCGCGCCACAGCCACACCGGCAGCGAGATCACCAGCAGCGGCGCCCAGACGAGCTGCAGGATGAGGTGCTGCGCCATGTGCGCGGAGAACAGCAGGTCATCGGCGAGGTGATGCAGCGGCCCATCGAGCGTGAAGTACTGCAGCGTCATCGTGGCGAGGAACAGCAGGTGCCGTCCGGGCGAAGAGGCGGGCGTGCCTGGACCGCCGAGCTTCTCGCGCCAGCGCGTGGTGGCCAGCGCGTAGAGCGCGATGGCGAGGCCGATGCCGATGAGGATGCTGGGGTGGAAGTCCCAGATGAGCCAGGTGCCGGCTTCGTTCAGGGCGAGGCCAGCGCGGTCGCGCAGTTGCGGGAGACCGGAGGGATGGGCGAAGGCTGCGGCGGGCAGGAGGAGCGCTGCGAGCAGCAGGACGGCTCCGGCTCCGGCTCCGGCTCCGGCTCCGGATCGGGTTCCGGCTCCGGATCGGGTTCCGGCTCCGGCCAGCGCGCTACTCTGTGACCGGTGCACCTTCACAAGGCTTGCCCCCCGCCACGTTCTTGCCGCGCAGGCTGCGCACATAGTACAGCACGTCGCGCATCTGCTCGCCCTTCATCGACGCACTCCACGGCGGCATCGCGGTTCCTGGCACGCCGGTGGAAATCGTGTTGTACATCTCGGCCAGCTTGCCGCCGTGCTTGTAGCAGGTGTCCGTCATGTTCGGGCCGAGGCCCGGCATGCCGCCGCCATCGGCGCGGTGGCACGAGACGCATGACGCAGCGAAGATCGCCTTGCCCTTTTCGTGTCCGGTCTTGCCCGACTCCGCATACGCGGCCTGGAGCTTGTCTTCCGGCCAGGCAGGCTCAGCCGGCGCGGCGGTGCTCGGCGGCACGAAGCCTTCGGCCTTCTGCAGCGCCGTGACGACATAGCCCACGCCGAACGGCTCGTAGTGGACGATCGCCAGGAACGCCATCGCGATGAAGCTGCACACCGCCAGCATCAGCGGCGCGAGGAACAGCAGGCGATAGACCGGCTTGTCGTCGCGCAGGTGCATGAACATGCCGATGACCAAGGCGAACTTGAC
>CAIXAA010000792.1 GCA_903917305.1 uncultured Myxococcales bacterium
CGGGCACGGCACCTCGGGGACCAGGCTTGGCGGCGACGTCAGCGCCAACGAAGGCTGCGGGACAACCCCACGCACTGGCAGCGGTTTGCCGGCCAGCACCGCATCGATCTCCGCGAACGCGATGTGCAGGTGCTCGTCCAGGATCTCCGACATCGCCCGCACAACCAAGCCCAGCTCCTGCTGATTCAGCGGACGTCGCTCATCGAAGCTGTACTGCCAGATGGCCTTGTTGTCCTCGAAGCGCGCGAGCCGCAGCGTCATCGCCAGGTGCGCGTACCAGACGCGACCGCCCTGCAGTTCCTCGATGGCTTGCACGCTGGAGTCGAGAACGTAGGTCGGCGGCGAGGCGCCCATGCGCTCCACCACGCTGCGGAAGATGCCGGAACTCGTGAGAGATTGCGTCAGCAGCTGCCCGAGCATGCGCGACGGCCGGTCCGCCCAGTTGTTCTGGTGGAAGAACTGCAGCTCCTGCGGGGAGAAGCGGTAGACGATTTGCGGGCGGTTGTAGACCGGCGAGACCTCGACCTCGCGCACCCAAACCTCAGCCTTGTTGCGGCTCTCCGTGGGCTGGGCGACGACGGGCAGGTTCATCGTGTAGTAGCGCTGCTCTGCGGTGGTCGCGCCAAAGCAGCCCGCGAGGCTCAGGGCCGTGCACGCCAAGCAGGCAAGTTGCAAGTGCTTGTTCATCGCCCGATCCGCTTGTCGCTGCTGCGGTCACTGCTCAGCAGCAGCAACGTCGGGTTGTCTTTGACCGCCTGGGCAAAGTCGCGCATGTCCGCCGCCGCATCGCGCAAGTGGCGCAGCGTGATGTCCACGTCGCCCTGGCTGCGCAGCACGAGCATGTTGAGGCCGCCCGCCAGCGTGTCGAACTTCTTGACGGCCCCCGCCAGATCGCCTGTCGGCGCCAAGACTTTGCGCACGCTGCCGCTCGACACCTCGAGATCGGCCATCAGGTGGTCCGCGCGCGCCATCACGCTCACGCTGCCGTGCACGGCCATCGCCAGATCGTGGGAGGCCAGCGCCATGTCGTCCGACACCTGCCGCGCGTTGGCGACGATGGCCGCGATGTTGGCGCGGTTGTCGCTCAGAACACCAGAAGCTTGCTCCAGAATCTCCTGCACGCTGTGCTGCGCATCGGTGCCCGTCATGGCTTGCAGGTTGAGCAGCAGCGCGTCGAGCTTCTCGCCGATCGACATCGCCTTGGCGCTGAGCTCGTCCATCAGGGAGTCGCCCGCCGGAATCACGTCGCCGGGCTTGCGCAGCCTGGCCTTGGCCGAACCGCGCGAGATGTCGACGTACTTCATGCCGGTGATGCCCTGCGAGCCGAGGCTGGCCTTGGAATCCTCTGCGATGGGCGTGCCTTGCGTGACGCTGATGCCGACCTCGATGACCGAGACATCGTCCTTGGCGACGCCGAGCGTTTCGACGCGGCCGATCTTGATGCCGGTGTAGGTGACGTCGGATCCGACGGAAAGCCCTGAGAACGACGCGGCTTTGCTGGAGAAGTGGATGCGGTAGTTGTCGCGCTTCTCCGTCAGCGCCCGACCCGCCAGCAGCAGCGTCGCGCCCACCAGCACCGTCAGCGCGGTGCCGACGAAGATGCCGAGGCGCACCTTCTGGCCCTTGGTCATGTTGGCCATCAGCCACCTCCCAAGGGGCGAAGACCGAACAATTCCGCGACGCTCTGGTCGCGGCGGACGTCGCCGTGGGTGCGGCGCGCGAAGAAGTCGTCGACGGCGGCGATACCGCGGCTGCGCACCTCGGCGATGGGCCCTTCGGCGATGACCTTGCCGCCGCCGACCATGAGGACGGAGTCGGCGATGGCTTCGATGCTGGCCAGTTCGTGGGTCACGACGATCACGGTCATGCGCAAAGCATCGCGCAGGGAGAGGATCAGGCGATCCAGCTCGGCAGAAGTCAACGGGTCAAGGCCCGCGGACGGCTCGTCGCAGAACAGGACCTCGGGGTCGAGCGCCAGCGCCCGCGCCAGCCCGGCGCGTTTCTTCATGCCGCCCGACAGTTCCGACGGGTAGAGGTGCTCCGCATGGGTGAGCTCGACCTGCGCGAGCTTGAGCCGCACGAGCTCGCGGATGGCGCCCTCCGGCAGGCGACGGTGTTCCCGCAGCGGCAGCGCGATGTTCTCGCCGACCGTCAGCGACCCGAACAGCGCGCCGTTCTGGAACAACACGCCGATGCGCTGCAG
>CAIXAA010000793.1 GCA_903917305.1 uncultured Myxococcales bacterium
CGCGCGCATCCCCGGCGCTGGCACCCGCAGAAGGCGAGGCGGGACGTGCACTTGCCGATGGCGCCGCCTGGGACTTCTCCTTGCTGCGCGACGCCGAGGCTTCGTCGTCCGGCTGATCGCGCGGCGTGTACTGCGGCTGCGGCACGTAGGGCGGATAGTAGTAGCGCGGCGGCGGCGGCGGTTGCTCCGCGAAGATCGCCACGCCGATCACGCCCACGGCGCGCGCGTCGCCCGTCTGCGCCGCGTAGGAGCGCGCGACGCTGGAGAAGCGGAACGTCGCCACATCGCGCATCGACAAGCGAAAGCCGTCAATCGTGACCTGGCTGTAGGGATTGACGACGTAGCCGGACTTCTCGAAGCGCGAGGGCCGGCCGTCGAGCGCGTCGCGGCCGTCCACGGACACGACGGCTTCGATGCGGCGCGAGGAGCCGTTGGTGACGCGCAGGCGGTAGCGCTGGCCCTCGTCGCCGAGGACGTAGGTGCGGCCCATGCGTTCGAAGGTCGGCAGAGGACTGCCATAGGCATCAAGCACTTCCAAGCGGTAGCTGCCAAGGCTGGCGCGCTCGGGCTGGGAGTAGCCGGGTGCGGCGCAAGCGCAGGCACCGATGGCGAGGAGACAGACAAAGAATACGGCGCGCATGGCGGACTCCTGGCCCAGGTGGGTGGGCGGTCTGCCTGCTCTGACGCACGAGGCGCGCTGGCGATCCATGGGCGGCGACGATCGTCTCACCCGCCTGACATCGTGACGTTTTGTTCGGCCGGGTTCGCGAGGCCCGGGCCGGCTCTGCTAGGCTTGCCGCATCCTGCCGCGCACAATCCGAGGACTCCGTGTGTCACGCATCTTGCGTGATCGCGCTTACTTGCCGAGGAGGGTCACCCGATGGATGTCTTCGACCCCTGCTATGCCTTCCAAGATGCCGAGCTGATCAAGTCCGCGGGCTGCTACCCCTTCTTTCGCGTGCTGTCCGCCTCGGACGGGCCCATCGTCACCATCGAAGGAAAACCAGTCATCATGCTAGGTTCCAACAACTACCTGGGCCTGACGCACCACCCGGACGTGCTGCGCGCGGCGCACGAGGCGATCGACCGTTACGGCACCGGCTGCACGGGTTCGCGCTTCTTGAACGGCAACCTGGAGTTGCACGAGTCGCTCGAGCGCGAGCTGGCCGAGTTCGTCGGCAAGGATGCGGCGCTGGTCTTCTCCTCAGGCTTCCTCGCCAACGCCGGCGCGCTCGGCATCCTGGCGGCGGGCGACGGCACGGTGGTGTTCTCGGAGCGCGAGAACCACGCTAGCCTCATCGACGGCTTCCGCCTGGCGCGCGCCCATCCGCGCGTGTTCAACGGCGCGGACGACCTGGAGCGCCAGCTCTCCGAGCGCACCGCGTGGCCCAACGCGCTGGTCGTCACCGACGCGGTCTTCTCGATGACCGGCCGCGTCATCGACCTGCGCCGCCTCATCGAGCTCAAGCACCGCTTTGGCTTTCGCCTCTACGTCGACGACGCGCACGGTTTCGGCGTCCACGGCTTGCAGGGGCGCGGCACGGGCGACATGCAAGGGATTGCCGGCGACATCGACATCCTGTTCGCGACGTTCTCCAAATCCCTCGCCAGCATGGGCGGTTTCGTCTCGGGCGAGAAGCGCGTCATCGACTTCCTGCGGCACAAGACGCGCACGCTGATGTTCTCGGCGGCGCTGGCGCCGGCGCAGGCAGCGGCGGCGCGCGCGGCGCTGCACGTCATGCGCAACGACGCCTCGCTGTTCGAGAAGCTGTGGGAGAACGTGAACTTCTACCGCAAGGGCCTGCTGCGCCTGGGCTATTGGAACATGAACAGCACGCACCCGATCCAGCCGGTGTTCGTCGGTTCGGAGTCGCTGGCGTTTCGCATGTGCCAGGAAGCGTTGGAGCTGGGCGTGTTTACGACGCCCGTGGTGTTCCCGGCCGTGCCGCTGGGCCAGGCGCTCATCCGCACGAGCGTGACCCCGGCGCACACGATCGAGCAGCTGCAGCAGGCACTGGACGTGTTTGCCCTGCTGGCGCGCCGCTTTCCGATTCCGCACGTGGATCCGGCGAACCTGCCGGAGGCCGCCGAGATGGACTTCAGCTACCTGTTCGCCGAGCCGCCGGAAGAGGGCGAAGTGCCCGTCGCGCATCTGCACGCCTAGGGAGGTTTCATGGAGCCGCGCTCAGTGCTGGTGACTGGTGCAGGCAGCGGTCTGGGGCTGGCGATCGCCCAGCACCTGGCGCGCCACGGCTACCGCGTCGTGGGCACGGTGCGCTCGCCGGCGCGGGCGGAGCTGCTGACGCGCAAGGCGCAACAGGAGGGCCTGCCGCTGCGCTACCTGCCGCTGGAGCTGACCTCGGCGGCGGATCGCGACGCGGTGGTGCACGCGATGGAGGCGCAAGGCGGGCTGGATGTGCTGGTGAACAATGCGGGTTTTGGCATCTTCGGCGCCATCGAGGAGGTGCCGGCCCAAGCCGTGGCGCGCCAGTTCGCCGTGCACGTCTGCGGGCCGCTGGAGCTGACGCGGCGGCTGCTGCCCCTCTTGCGCGAGAGCAAAGGGCGCATCCTGTGGATCGGCTCGCTCGCCGGGCGCCTGGCGCTGCCGTTCCAGGCGCACTACTCGGCGACCAAGGCGGCGATTGCGTCCTTGAGCGACGCGCTGCGCATCGAGCTGGCGCCGCACGGCGTCGAAGTCACCTGCATCGAGCCTGGCGATTTTGCGACTGGTTTTACGCAAGCACGCGAGGTCCTGGCGCCGGCTGGCTCCGCGTATGCCGTGCAGGTCGCGACCTGCCTGGCGGCGGCGCAGGAGCAAGAGCGCAGCGGCGGCGATGCGGTCCAAGTGGCCCGCGTCGTGGCGCGGCTGCTGCAACGGCGCCATCCGCCCGCGCGCCGCCCGGTGGGCCGTCTTGCGCGAATGATGAGCTTGCTGGCGCGGCTGCTGCCCGAGAAGCTGCGCGAGCGGCTGGTGGCGCAGAACTACGGGCTTGAGCTGCACGCCTGATCGCCGGTGGGGCCTTGGCTCCCCAACGCGCCGCCGCCGCCCACGCTGCTTCTTGACCGTCCCTGGCCGGGCGCGCATCGTGGGGTCATGGCTACCTTCGACCCAACCCAGTCCAAGTCGACCACGCCCGAAGCGCCGGCCACCGCGCCGCGTTCGCCTGGTCCTGCGCCCACTTCGCCGGCTTCGCGCCTGGCGACCTCGAACTACGCCGACGGCAAGGCGGCCTTGTCGCCCGATGCGCCCAAGGCACCGGTCGACCCGGCAACGGCCAACTACGCGGACGGCAAAGCGGCCGTGGCGCCTGCCGATCCGGCTGCGCAGGAGAAGAAGCGCCAGGAGGCCGCGCGGCAAAGCTACACGTCGCTGCTGGGCGAGTTCCTCGGCGGCAAGCTGTTCGACGTGGTCTCCAAGGAGCTTTCTCCCGACAAGATCATGGCTTACGGCAGCCAGGGCCTCGATGCGGCCGCCAAGGCGGGCGTGGGCGCCATCAAGCCGATCGGCGGCTTCCAGGCGATGGACGAGGCGTCGGAAGCCGAAGCCGTGCAGAAGTTCGCGGGAGCCTTGGGCGATTGGGCCAAGGGCGCGGCGGAGGCGTGGCTCAAGACCGATGACGGCAAGGCCTTCTGCGCCAAGATCAGCCAGTGGTTCGAGGGGCATCCGGGCGCCGTCGTCGCGATGGCGCTCGTGGCGGCGGCCGGCGCGGTGGCGGGCAACGTCGCGCTGCCGGAGCTGGCGCAGAAGTTCAAGCTGGGCGACGCGACAACGGTGGACGTCGGCGCGAGCCTGAACAAGATCCGCGATATTGCCTTGAAGGGCGCACACTTGGGCGTCGCCTACAAGAAGGGCGACGTCGATGCCGCCCTGACCTACAAGTTCACCAAGGGCGAGGACGGCAAGGCCGACACGCACGCCATCAGCGGCAAGGTCGGCGACGCGACGAAGTCGCTGACCGGCGAAGCGAGCGTCACGGGCGACGTGCTCGTGGTCAAGGCCGGCGCCGAGTACAAAGGCCAAGGATTCACAGCGGCTGCCGGCGTCGAGCACGATCAGGGCGGCGGCAAGAGCACGACCGTGGGCGACGTGCACGTCAAGATCGGCGATGACACGCAGAACGTCACGGCCGATGCGAAGTACGACACGGCGACCGGCGATCTCAGCATCGGCACCGGCGCGCTGCGCAAGATCGGCGACAAGACGACGGTCACGGCGGGCATGGAAGGCAGCCGCAAGGGCGGCGTCGGCGCGGAGACCGCGACCATGGGCGTCGCCTACGCCGACGACAAGCGCAAGTTGGACGGCAGCGTCAGCGCCGACAGCGCGGGCAAGGACTTGAAGGCAAACGTGAGCGGCGAGCAGCAGTTGGGCGGCGGCTCCTCGGTGCACGGCTCGCTCGGCTACGACAGCAAGGACGGCGCATCCGTCGGCGTGGGCGGCACGTACCAGACGCCGAATGACTTGAAGATCCAATTGGATGCGCTGTTGCGCCAGCAGGGCAGCAGTACGGTGTCCGCCTCGGTCGAGAGCGGCGACTGGCACGCCAAGGCGTCCGCGGGCTTCAACCTGAGCGACGCCAAGCTGACCGAGCTGGCCGTGCAGTTCGGCTTCCAGAGCAAGGACAAATTCGAAGCATTCCTGGTCGATTACAAGCGCAACTACGCCGATGGCGTGCCGAGCGACGAGCTTGGCGTGATGGTCGAGACAGCGCTGGGCAAGCTCGACCTGCGCGGCACGAGCAACACGACGTTCAAGGGCGGCCAACTGCGCGGCAATGTGACCGAGATCCTTGGCGCCTACCCGGTGGGCCACGACCTGTCGCTCATCGCGGGCGGCAAGTACGGCTACGAGGACAAGTCGATGCCGGGCGGCCTGGGCGATCGCGACCGCGGCGGCTGGATCGAAGCCGGCGTGCAGTTCAAGCAGGTGCCGATCGTCATCGGCTACCGACCCGAAGATCACGCGGTGAGCATCGGCATCACGATTCCGTTCGGCCGCTGAGAGGTTGTGCCTTCATTCACAGCCCCCCAACTGGGCCGCGACCCGCTACAACGACGTGACGATCCATTGAGATTCGTGTCAGGCGCAACTCCCTGGTTGCAACTCCCTGCGCAATCACTAGGCTTGGCGGTCGGGGGGGTTTTGCCAGACCACCAGGGTCTTGCGCCTTCCGGCTGGAGTGGCCGATGCGTTCTTCATTGTTTTCAGGCATTTGTCGGCTTGCAGGGTTGCTGCCGCTGCTCGCCGTGCTCGCTTGCGCCTCGCCGGTCGCGGTCAATGGCCCCGCCGTGGTGGACACGGGCAGCCCGGCGAAGGACAGCAGCACGGATGCTGTGTTGCCCGACGCGGCGGCCGATGGCGCGGCCGATGCGCTGCCGGACACGCAGCAAACCGGGACCGATGCCCAGCCCGACGTCCTGCCTGATGTCACTGACGATACAGCGGATTCCACGCCAGACGCAGCGACGGATGCCGCGGACGATCTGCTGACCGACACGGCGGACGGCGCGGATGCCGCGGATGCGGCCGTGCCCGATGTCCTGCCCGACGGGTTCGTTGACGACGCCGCGGCGGACGCCTCGGACGTGATCGCCGATCAGCCGCCGGTGGTCATCATCAAGTCCCCGAGCACGACGGACATTGCCAGCAACGGCGTGCTGACGCACTTCGAGGCGATGGCGATCGATCCGGATGACACGTCGGACAAGCTGATGGTGGTCTGGACGACCAACCTGCTGACCGATCCACTCTATGCCGCCAAGGCGAGCGCGACCGGCGTCTCGGCGTTCGACAGCTCCTCGCTGCCGCTGGGTGTGCAGACGCTGACCGTGACGGCGACCGACCCGGCCGGCAAGACCGGCACGGCGACCATGCAGCTGCTGGTGAACACGGCGCCGGGCGCGCCGGTCGTGGCGATCCAGCCGCCGAACCCGAAGGTGACCGATGCGCTCGTCGCCTCGATCGCCGTCGATGCGGTGGATCCGGACCGCGCGTCGAGCCAGCTGACGTATGCCTGGCATTGGTTCAAGAACGGCGTCGCGACGGACAACGAGACCGCGACGGTGCCGGCGGGCACGGCCAAGAAAGGCGAGACGTGGGCCGCGCATGCGCAGGCGGCGGATCCGTACGCCAAGAGCCCGGATGGCATCGCGCAGGTGGTGATTGGCAATACCGCGCCGACCGCGCCGACAGTGGCGATCTCGCCGCCGGCGGTGGATCTGGCGTCGGTGGTGACGTGCACGGTCA
>CAIXAA010000794.1 GCA_903917305.1 uncultured Myxococcales bacterium
CTACCCGTGGGGCAACGCCGCGGCTTCGTGCGCGATGGCGGTGATGTCCAGCGGCGGCGCGGACGCGTGCGGCACCGGCGTGGCGTGGGCGGTCGGCTCCAAGAAGGCCGGCGACAGCCCCTACGGCATCCACGACATGGCCGGCAATGTCGCCGAATGGACACGCGATTGGGAGTTGCCTTTCAGCACGGCGGCCCTCAGCGACCCCGACCTCTCCAGCGGCACGCACCAGAACCGCATGACCAAGGGCGGCGGGTACGGCAGCCTCGTCGTACCCTACCTGCGGGCCAGCGGGCGCATGTCGGCCGGACCCGTGTACGGCGCGGCGCCGCAGATCGGCGTGCGCTGCGTGCGCTCCTATCCCTGAGACATCCCGGGCGATTGTTGCGGCTTGTCGTTCAACTTGCAGCGGCGTACTGTGCCAGGCACAGCTTGACCGACCGCCGCGCTGCGAACCTGCCAACGGAGCGACCATGACCTTGCGCCTGGTGACCATTCCGATCAGCCATTACTGCGAGAAGGCGCGCTGGGCGCTGGAGCGCGCCGGGCTGGCCTTTGTCGAGGACGGCCACGTGCCGCTGTGGCACTGGCGCGCGGCGTTTGCCGTCAAGGGCACGCGCACGGTGCCGATCCTGGTGCACGAGGCCGGCGCGGAGACGGATTCGACCGACATCCTGCACTACGTCGACGCGCGGACGGCGCCGGAAGCGCGCTTGTTTCCGGAGGATCCGGCGCAGCGCGCGGAGGTCGAGCAGTGGGAGGAGCGCTTCGACCGCTCCTTGGGGCCGCACAGCCGGCGTTGGGCGTACTTCCACCTGCTGCCGGACCGCGATCTGGCGCTGGCGACGGTGGCCCAGGGCGCGCCGAAGGCGGAGGCGGTGCTGACCCGTGCGCTGTTTCCGCTGTACGCGGCGCTGCTGCGCCGCGGGTTGAACATCACGCCGCAGAAGTCCATGGAGTCGCTGACGAAGTTGCACAAGCTGTTCGCCGAGGTGAGCGAGGTGCTGGCCGATGGCCGGCCCTACCTGTGCGCCGGGCGCTTCACCGCCGCGGATCTGACCTTTGCGTCGCTGGCCGCGCCGGCGCTGCTGCCGGACCATCATCCGGGGTTCGTCGTGCCGTGGGAGCGCGTGCCGGCCGCGATGCGCACGGAAGTGGAGAAGCTGCGGGCAACGCCAGCCGGCCAGTTCGTGCTGCGGATGTATGCAGAAGAGCGGGGAAAGAAGGCATAGGCGTCCCGGCGGGGGTGTGCCGGTCGCCTGCCTACTTCTGGACCTTCGCTTCTTCGATGATGACCGCGTACGCGTAGCCCGCGCCGAAGTCCTTGTCGAGGCGCACCACGCCGTTGATCGTGATGGTGTCGCCGACCGCCGCCGAGTCCGACGTCGTCACGGTGATGTCGTGGTCGCCAGCGGCTTCCGTGCCCGTGCCGTCACGCAGGTGCAGCCAGTTGCGGCCCATGATGCCCGACGAGAACTTGACAACCTTGCCGTGGATGACGACGTGCGACTCCTTGAGCGCGGCCTTGTTCGCGAACACTTCCGCGACGGTGCGGCCATCGGGACCGGCAGCCTTGTCGACGTGGATGGGGCCGATCTCCGCAGCGGAGGGCGGCGGCGTCGCGCCGATGCCCGCGGTCGCCGGTGCGCCACCGGGAGCCGCGGCCGGAGCCGTCGCCGTGTTGCCTTCCGGGGCACCCACCGGCGGATGGCCCGCCGGCATCTCGCCCGACAGCGTGCCAAACACCAGCTTGTCGAACTTGCGGCCCAGCGTCTTGGACTCGAAGCCGTCCATCGCCATCGGCTGCGCCACGGTCACTTCCGCGCCCACGTCGGCCGGCGTCACCGGCACCGCCGCCCAGATCTCGCCAGTCGCGGTCTGCAGACGCAGGTAGCTGTAATTCGAGGCATTGATCTTCTCGAGGATCTTGCCCTTGATCGAGTCCACGGCGGCAGCCGGCGGCGGTGCGGCGGCCGGAGCCTGGCCCGCAGCCGGCGCGGCAGCCGGAGCCGCTTGATCCAAAGGAGCTTCCTGCTTCTTGCAGGCGGACAACGCCACGACCGCGGCGAGGAGAAGGTAGGAAAGGCGCATGGGAGTCTCCGTTCGCGGTGCACGTTCCGTCACCGGCGCGTGGGAGCCTACTCCCCAATCGTTGGAGGCTCAACCGTTCTCGCCGATTCGTGTCATGGATTCGTCAAGGAATTCGCATCTGGCGATGCCAGACCCGGTCAGGCGGAAATGAGCCAGCAAAACCAAGTGCTTGCGGAACGGTTAATCTTCGCCGGTCGGACTTGCGAGGGTGCCGCCTTGGGCCGCCAGCAAATAGGCCTTGATGAAGCCGTCAATCTCGCCGTCGAGCACCGCGTCGGTGTTGCCCGTCTCGAACAACGTCCGGTGATCTTTGACCATGCGATACGGCGCCAGCACGTAGCTGCGGATCTGGCTGCCGAAGTTGATGCCCTGCTTGGCCGCTTCGATCTCGTCCTTGACCGCGTTGCGCTTCTTGCGCTCGAAGTCCGCCAGGCGCGCCGCGAGCATCTTGAACGCCGTGGAGCGGTTCTTGTGCTGCGAGCGATCTGCCTGACATGCCACGACAATTCCCGTCGGCAGGTGCGTCAGGCGGATGGCGGACTCGGTGCGGTTCACGTGCTGCCCGCCGGAGCCCTGCGCGCGGTAGGTATCGATGCGCAGGTCGGATTCGTCGATCGTGATCTCGATCGAGTCGTCCTCTTCCGGCACGACGAACACGCTGCAGAATGACGTGTGGCGGCGCTTGGCGGAGTCGAAGGGGCTGATGCGCACCAGCCGGTGCACGCCGTTCTCGGCCTTCAAGTAGCCGTGCGCGTGATCGCCCGCGATGCGCAACGTCGCGGATTTGATGCCAGCTTCTTCGCCGGGCAGGATGTCGACCAGCTCGACTTCGTAGCCGCGCGCCTCCGCCCAGCGCGTGTACATGCGCAAGAGCATGGCCGCCCAGTCGCAGCTCTCGGTGCCGCCCGCGCCCGGATTGATCGACAAGAACGCCGCCGCGCGATCGGTCGGCGCCGACATCGTGCGAGCAAACTCAGCCTTTTCCAGATCTTGCGTGATGGCGTCGAGCTGTTCCTGCAGATCCGGCAGCAGCGACGCGTCGCCGTCCGCCTCCGCCATGTCCACCATCTCCAGCACTTCGCGCACGATCGCCGCCGGCCGCGCCACCAGCTCCACGGTGTTCGCGCACTCGGTCCGTTCTTTCAGGAGGCGCTGCGCCTTCTCGGCGTCGAGCCAGAAGTCGGTCTCGCTGCTCAGCTTTTCCAGCTCGTCGAGCCGCTCGGTCTTGGCGTCGCAGTCAAAGATGCCTGCGCAGCGCGGCTAGTCGTTGTTCGACAGCGGCGGCGCAGGACCGTACATCGGCAAAGGTGGCCATGGGTTCCTCGGGGTGGCAGGCGGCTCTTGTACCACGATCGGCGCCAGGCGCGCCACCGGCTAGCCGCGAAAGCTCGCCACGAGGCGATCGATCTCTGGCCACAGATCGGCTTGATCCAGCAGCCCAACCGCCTGCACGTGCTCGTCAATCTGCTGCGGCGTCTTGGCGCCCGCGATGGCCAACGTCATGCCCGGCTGGCGCAGCACCCAGGCCAGCGCCAGCGCCGCCACCGGCACGCCGCGCCGCTTCGCCACCAGACCCAGGCGGCTGACCAGCGTCAAAGCCTTGAGAAAACGCGGACCTTGCCAGCGCTCGTCGTGGCTGCGCAGATCCGAGTCGGGGAACTTGTGCGTTGCCGTGTACTTCCCGGTCAGCAGGCCGCGGCACAGCGGCTCGTAGGCGAGCACGCCGAGCTGCCGTGTCGTGCCGTCTTCATTCGGGAAAGCAAGGACCTGCGGCTGCAGCTCCGCCTCGAACTCGCGGCGCAGCATGGAGTAGGGCGTCTGCAGGCTGTCGATGTGCCCCCACCGCGCCGCCTCGCGCAGCTCCGCCGCGTCGTAGTTGCACAGGCCAAGGTAGCGGAACTTGCCCTCTTTGCGCAGGCTTTCCAGCGTGCCGATCGACTCCTCCAGCGGCGTCTCCAGCTCGCACGGCCAGTGGATCTGCAGGAGATCGATGGTCTCCACGCCGAGGCGCTTGAGATTCGCTTCGAGATCCGCGCGGATCCACGCCGGAGTCAGGTCGCTGCGCGCGTGCTGGCCTTCGCCGTCCCAGCGCACGCCGACCTTGGACGCGAGGATCACGTCGTTCTTGCGGCTGCCGAGCGCACGCACCAGCACTTCGTCAGCGTGGCCGTGGCCGTAGAGCGGCGCGGTGTCGAACCAGTTGATGCCGAGATCGAGGGCGCGTTCGACGGCGGCTTGCGAGACGTCATCGCGGACGTCGTCGCCCCACCAGAGGCCGCCCATGGCCCAACAGCCCATGCCGACCACGGAAAGGTCGAGATCGGTGCCGGGGAGCTTGCGGCGGAGCACTGGGCTACTTCTTCTTCTTGCCGTCGTCCAAGTCCGCAATCGACAGCGAGAACTTCTTGCGCAGCTCGTCCGGGACGGGCGGCAGGTTCTCGAACTTGTCGCCGGCTTCCATGGGCGGCAATTCGCTCGGCGTCAGGCCACCTTCCTCGTAGGTCACGGCGGACATGAACCAGGACGTCTCGCTGAACTTCTTGCTGCGCTTGTTGCCAGCCGGAGCCGGGGCAGCGGACGCGGCCATCGCGGGTGTCGAGGCGGCGCGCACGGCCTGCCAGGCACCTGCGAGTTCGGTCACTTGCGTCGCGCCGATCCACTTCTGCGTGCGACCGTCGAAGACGTACTCGTCCGAGCGCAGGCTGCCGTTCTTGACCATGTCGACCAGCGCCTCGATGGAGAACTCTTTGGGCTGACCGTCGCGCTGAATGTAGAAACTCATTGCCTCTCCCGTTCGAAGTCCGCTCTGCGGTTCAGAATTCCCAGAGGCACCGCCGGCCCTGGCCGCACGGTGGTCGGCGCGGATGATAGTGCAGGGTCCGTGGTCGCGCAACACTTTGACAGGTCCTAGCCTGCGCGCCGCCACAGGCCGCGATCGCCTTGCGCCAGCCCTTGTTCTTCCAGGTGAATCAGGTGCGCCAGCAGGGCCCGCAGCGCCAGCGGCCAGTGCCGCCGCGCGACGTCGCCGTAGGCCGCCGGCAGCAGATCGTGCGGCGGCGTCCATTTCGTCGGCAGCGCGGCGCGCACCTTCGCCTCGCGCGCCAGCCGGTGCTCCCGGTAGTGGCGCAGCACCGCCTGCGCATCGGGCAGCACCGCGCCGTGCGACGGGGCGAGGAACGCTGGTTTCGCCTGCGCCATGCGCTCCAGGCTCGCCAGGTAGTCCGCCATGCGGCCATCGCGCGGATCGACGACGATCGTGCCTTCGCCCGCGACCATGTCGCCTGCAATCATGCCCAGATGCTGATCATTCTGCAGCACCAGGTGGCCCGCGGCATGGCCCGGCGTGTGCAGCGCGCGCCACTGCGAGCCGTCGGCGTCCTGCGCCACCAGCGCGCCATCCGACACTTCGGCGTGCACCGTCACTTCGCCAGCCAGCCGCGTGGCCGTCGCGGCATGCGCCCAGATCGGCAGATCCAGCCGCTGCGACAGCGGCATCGCCG
This sequence comes from uncultured Myxococcales bacterium, assembly GCA_903917305.1. Lineage (GTDB taxonomy): Bacteria > Myxococcota_A > UBA9042 > UBA9042 > UBA9042 > CAIXAA01. The sequence goes on from CAIXAA010000794.1 coordinate 5,592, forward strand.
CGCCGACGTGGTCGTGGTGGTGGTGCGTCAGCAGCAACGCCTGGAACTGCCAGCCGTTCGCCGTCAACAGCGCAAGCGTCTGGTGCAGCTTGTCCTGCGCGCGCCGGTCCGGCGTCGCCGGGTCGACCAGCAGCGCGCGGCTCCTCCCGATGACGTAGTGGTTCGTCGTGGTCGCGGGCGGCAGCGTCGGCGTCGGCAGCGCGAGGGCCAGCACGTCGCCGTCCAGCATGCGCACACCCAGCGGCTCCAGCTCTGCACGCAGCTTGCGGTCCATCTTCGCCTCCTTGGGCAGGATGGCGTGCGGCAGCCGTTCGGGCAAGCGCGGCGCGACTGGCTGGCCCGCGGTGTTGCTGTCATGCTGGCGCCCGACTCGAAGCAGTGGAGGGAAGATGCAGACCGTGGCCATCGTCCTGAGGGGGCAAGGCGACCGTCGCTCGACCGGCGACGCGACCGTGCAGGTGCTGACCGACCTGGAGCGCTGGCGGCGGGCGCTGCGCTCCTCCGGGCTGCTGGCGCTGGGGGCCGTGCTGACATTGCTGATTCCAATCGTGCACTTCTTCGCCCCGCCTGTGCTGCTGCTGACCAGCGTCATCGTGCTGGTGCGGCGGCTGGGGCAGCGCGAACTGCTCAGCAGCGGCGGCGGTCCCTGCCCGCGCTGCGGGGAGCGCGTCGACCTGGAGCAGGCGGCCCTCGCCTGGCCGGTCGAGACCACGTGCGTTCACTGCCGCAGCGGCGTGCGCATCGAGCGGGCCTAGCTGCTTTGTTGCGTTGCGCGGCAGCGACGAGGACGCCGGGACGGATCCGCAGGCGCCACCTAGACTTTCGCTGCCGTGCGCCGCACCACGATGGCCGCAATCGGCGGCAACAGCCCCAGCGTCGCGACCGTGGACGTCAGCAGCCCGCCAATCACCGCGATCGCCAGCGGTTGCTGCAGCGCCGCGCCGGAGCCGACACCCAGCGCCAGCGGCAGCAGGCCCGCCAGCGTCGCCACCGTCGTCATCACGATGGGCCGCACGCGCCGCGCGCTGGCCTGCACCACCGCATCCAGCGCAGTGGTGCCGGCTTGGGCGAGGCGTTCGGCCTCCTCCAGCAGCAGCACGCCGTTCTTGACCACGAGGCCGACCAGCAGCACGCACCCCATCAGCGACGAGGCGTTGAGCGGCGTCGCCGTCGCCCACAGCGCCGCCAGCGCGCCGACCAGCGCCACCGGCACGGCGCCGAGGACCAGCACCGCCACGCGCAGGCGCCGGAACTGCGCCGCCAGCACCGTCAACACCAGCAGCAACGCCAGCGCGCCGACCGTCGCGAGATCCCGGGTCGTCGCCTTCTCGCCCGCGATGTGACCGCCCAGCACGGCGCGGTAGCCGGGCGGCAGTTTCAGCGTCTTGACGGCGGCTTCCACGTCGTCGGCCACCGCGCCCAGGTCGCGCAGCTCGTGGTCCGCGGTGACCGCCACCATCGGTTGCAGGGCTTCGTGCAGGCGCTGCGACGGGCCGGTCGTCGTCGTGATGTCCGCGACGGCCTGAAAGCGCGACGTGTGTCCTTTGGCGGCGAGCGGCAGGTCGAGCACGTGATCGGCTTGGAATCGCACCGGATCCGCGTAGCGCACGCGTACGCCCACGAGCCGATCGAAGCGCCGCACGGTGCCGACCACGCTGCCGAGCAGCGCGGTCTGGAGTTGGCTGGCCACGTCGTCCGGCGTCAGGTCCAGGCGCGCCGCGGCGTCGCGGCGGATGGCAAAGCGCAGCTCCGGCACGTCGCGCTCGCGGCCGGCGTAGAGGTCGACCAGCCCCGGCACTTTCTTGAGCTTGGCCGCCAGCTCGTCGCCCAGGCGGTGCAGCATCTCGTAGTCCGGACCGAGCAGCTTGACCTCGATGGGCCGCGGATTGCCGGCCAGATCGTTGAGCACATCCTGCAGCACCTGCACGAATTCCAGACGCACTTCGGGCAGTTCGCGTTCCAGACGGCGGCGCACGTCGGCGATCACGTCTTCGGACGGGCGCTGGTGGCCGCGCCTGAGCCGCACCATGATGTCGCCGCGGTGCAGCTCCGTCGCCGCCGCGGGGCCCAGCTCCGCGCCGGTGCGCCGCGTGTACGACGCGATTTCCGGTGTCGCGGACAGGACTTTCTCGATGCGCCGTGCGAACGACTCGGTCACGCGCAGCGCCGTGCCGGCCGGCAGGAAGTAGTCGAGCACGAAGGCGCCTTCGTCCATCTCCGGCAGGAAGCCGCGGCCGACGCGCGGCTCGATGGCGACGCCGGCCGCCAGTACCAGCAGCCAGGTCGCCGTCGCCAGCCACGGGTGGCGCACGAGCCGCATAACCAGGCGTTCGTACAGCGATTGCCGCTCCACGGCCACGCGCGGCCGTGCCGACATGCCCATGCCCGCCGCCAGCGGCACCAGCACCAACGCCACCAGCAGCGACAGCAGCACGGCGCTGGTCACCGTGAAGGCGAGAGCGCGGAAGAAATCGCCAATCATCCCTTGGAGAAAGGCGAGCGGCACGAACACGACCACCGTGGTCAGCGTCGTGCCGATGACCGCCGGCGCCAGCTCCGCCGTTCCGGCCAGCGCCGCCGCCAGCCGCTGCGCACCGCGATCGCGGTGGTGGGCGATGGCCTCGACGATCACGATCGCGTCGTCGACCACCAGGCCGATGGCCACCGCCATGCCGCCCATCGACATCAGGTTCAGCGTCTGGTGCGCCAGCTTCATGGCGGCAAAGACCATCGCCAGCGTGACAGGCACGGCCATCGCCGCCAGCAGCCCGGCCCGAACATCGCGCAGGAACAGGGCAATGACGAGCGCGCACAGCGCAATGCCGAGCAGGATGGCGTCGCGCACGTTGGCCATCGACTCTTCGACGAGGCTCGCCTGGTCGTAGACCGGCCGGATGGTCACGCCCGCGGGCAGCCCCGGCTTGAGCGCCTCCACCGCCGAAAGCGCCGCGCGCACCACGTCCGGCGTGCTCGCGCCCGGCAGCCGCGCCACGCTGACGCCGACCGTCTCGCCGCCTGGACCGCCGACGCGCACGAGCCGATCTTCCGCACCTTCGGTCACTTCGGCGATGGCGCTGAGCGGCAC